>UQMQ01000129.1 GCA_900542245.1 uncultured Eubacteriales bacterium | reverse complement strand
CTGTGACAACGACGGTCACTTCTTCCTTGCAGAAGCGCCGGGTCCTTGGCAAGTCTCCCTGACCATCGTCTTAGAGGGTACCGTCTCTAACGGGAAGCAGACCTGCAATTTCAAGCTCACGCTCAAGACCAGAAATGACAGCACCGGGTTCTTCCCGCTCATCGTCAACGGCAGCAGCAATTTCGCCATGTACTGTGTCGAGATCCCATGCCAGACCAACGGTATTGCACCGTCTCTGCTCTTTGACTTCAACGCCTGCGGTATCCTGATGAATCCGACATTGACCATCGCAGAAACGAGCAATCAGCGCTGCGCGGATGCGATTTCCCTCGCGCTGACTTCCAATCTCGTCCTGACGCCGGGCATGCATCTGCAAGTCGCCAGACCGACCCTGTTCGCGCTGCAGGCTGATGAGCTCAAGACCTGCTGCGACGACCTCGGTCAGTGTGCCGGGGAGGAAAACTGCAGCGCCTGCAGCCAGACCTGCACCTGCCCAAGCGGCCAGCAGCACACAGGCAGCAGCTGCCAGAACAGACCGCAGAATACCTGCGGCAGCACGCAAGGCAGCACCCGTACCTGCGGCTGCGGCACAGGCACCGCCGGTATCCGCTCCATCACCTGTCAGTGCTGCGATACCAACGGTTACCTGTTCTAGCCCGGCAGACGCATTTGCCGCGCGTCTCTCCGCCGCGCCCGACCTGCACACAGGTCGATCGCGAAATCACCGCAAAAAAATACCCCCGCGTTCTGCGGGGATACATACCGTTTTTTTCAGCTTATCTTCAATTCAGCTTGTTTTTCATTCTTTTCCGTTCATCATGCACGCGGCAGCTGCGTACGGCAGATCTGCTGTCCGCTTGCCGCAGCTAATATTTTCGATTCCTGCGTTTACCGATGCCATCCTTATACTTGTTCTTCCGATGGCTGAAAATCGTGTCCTTTCTCAATTTCCGGCTGTCAACGAATCTCTGCACGAGCCGCACCAAAAGCGCGATCAGCAAAAGGCAAAGCGCAGCCGCCGCAAGCAGCAGCAAAACCTCTTTTGTCTGCCAAACCCCGTCAAAGACAAGGCCGAGTTTTGTTTCCAAAAATACTTTCATATCAGTCGCTCCGATTTTCGTTCTATCTCATCATCCATATTGCCTCATACTGCGCCAAAAACGCGTTTTTCATGTTCCTATCATACCATGTTTTTGTCATTTTGCAAGCCTCATTCGCCAATTTCACACAAAACACACGCTCCGATTTAACAGAAACTGCAAAGTATAATCTCACCGCGCCTTTTCATACTAACTCTATACACAAACAGAGGAGGCTGACCGCGTGATTCGTTACTTTTACCTGACCCGCAATATTCTCGGCCTGATCATCGTCATCAGTCCACTTGCTGGATTTTTATGCATAGATCATTCATTATTCCTTTCCCCGGGATTTCTCTGCGGCTTGATCGTCGGCGTACCGCTGGCACTTGGCTGCTACACCCTGCTGTCGTTTCGACTTTGGACCATACTCTATGTCCTGCTGAGCTGCTACGGCTTTTTTCTCTTCGTTTACTGGCAAAACGGTCTTGCCGCAGCTGCAGGCGCATGCCTTGCGGGTCTGGGCTATGGCGGGCTGGCGCTGATCATGCCGGCCAATCTGATCGTCAGCTGGTTCCGTTTCAGCAAGACGATGCTTTTCGGTATCGTCTGGTCCGGCGCGTTTGCCATCGGTCTGCTGTGGAAAATCCTTCTGGAAAGGCTTACTTATCCCGCCCTGCTCGCAGCGGGCGCGCTGATGCTGCTTGGTGTGATCTGCTTTTTGGAGCGCCCGCCGCAGTGCCTGTTGCAAAACGGTCTGCAGCCCTCTCCGGCTTCCTCCCGCAGGCTCTCCTATTGCCGCCACCGCAGCACCTGCAAGCTCTTCTGCTACACCTTGATCGTCAGCTTCGCCCTGAGCTTCGCGTTTTTCCTCGTCACCTCATCCCGCGATGCGCTGCTGCAGATCTCCGGATTTTCCGTTTTTGAGGCGATATTTCCCGGTCTTGCCGCCGGGCCGCTCTGTACCGCGCGCTTCATCGAACGAAAAGGGGTCTACAGCGGCTGCGTGCTGCTGATTTTTTTAACGGAGATCACCATCATGTGCTTCGGTTTTGAAACACCCTCCCTCTGGTCCTTTCATCTAGGCTCTCTCGCACTCGGTGCGGCGCTCACGCTGCTGCTCACGCTGCTGCCGATTCTGGTCTATTATCTGTACGGACCGACCGAGTTTACAGAGCGGCTCGCGCAGGTACTGCTTGCCTTTCCGATCGGACTGCTTCCCATCCCGCTGCTCGCCGAAGCCGCGCTCTTAGACCCGCTGACCGTCAATTATCTGACCTTTGCTGTGATGTTTCTGCTGATGATCAGTTTTTTCATCATATTTTCCGCGTGGAAACACAGATTTATTCTGTTAAAATACTGAGAAATCATGTATAATGGTCTTATCATATACCACGCAGGAAGGAATACAGAGCATTCATGGAACCTTTTGTTAAATTTGAACATGTCAAAAAAATCTATCATATGGGCGAAGTCACCATCGAAGCCCTGCGCGACGCCTCGTTCGAGATCGAAAAAGGCGAGATCTGCGTCATCGTCGGTCCATCCGGCGCGGGTAAGACCACACTGCTGAATATTCTCGGCGGCATGGATACGCTCTCTGAGGGGAAAGTCTTTCTCGATGGCAAGGAGATTTCCAAATACAATGCCCGCGCGCTGACGACCTACCGACGCTACGAGATCGGTTTTGTTTTTCAGTTCTACAATCTGATTCAAAACCTGACCGCGCTTGAGAACGTTTCGCTGGCCGCGCAGATCTGCAAGCACCCGATGGACGCCAAAGAGGCGCTGACCAAGGTCGGACTTGCCGACCGCATGGGCAATTTCCCGGCGCAGCTCTCCGGCGGCGAGCAGCAGCGTGTCGCGATCGCGCGCGCACTCGCCAAGAATCCGAAGCTCCTGCTCTGTGACGAGCCGACCGGCGCCCTCGACTACAATACCGGCAAGGCGATTCTCAAGCTGCTGCAGGATACCGCGCACGAAACCGGTATGACCGTCGTGATCATCACGCATAATACCGCGATCGCACCGATGGCCGACCGCATCATCCACGTCAAAAACGGCACCGTTTCCTCAGTGGAACGAAACGCGCACCGCGTGCCGGTCGAAACCATCGAATGGTAGAAAGGCGGCAGAGTTTATGAAAAACGCGATGACCAAATCCACGCTGCGCGAAATCAAGGGCAGCTTCAGCCGCTGGATTGCGATTCTGGCGATCTGCGCGTTGGGCGTCGGCTTCTTTTGCGGGCTCAAAATCTGCAAAGAGGATTTCATTCTGACGGGCGACACCTTCTATGCGCAGCACAATTTCTATGACTATGAGCTGATGTCCACGCTCGGTCTGGAGGAAAAAGACGTTACAAAAATGCAAGCCCTGGACGGTATCGCCAAGGCCCGCGGCAGCTATTCCGCCGACGCGCTTTTTCTGCTCACAGACAAAAAAGGAGACACAGATGCAGAGACCGGCGAAAAGGTTGCCAAGCTGCACACGCTGCTTTCCGATATCAATACCCCCGCGCTCGAAGCCGGAAATCTGCCGGACAAACCGAATCAATGCGTCGGTGACGCGCGCTATTTCAGCGCGGACGATATCGGCAAAAAAATCCGCATCACCGACAACAACAAGCAGGATACGAAAGACCTGCTCGCCTATGATACATACGAACTGGTCGGCATCTGCGAGTCTCCGCTCTACTTGAATTTTGAGCGCGGCTCGACCTCTTTGGGCAACGGCAGCGTCGCAACCTACCTTTATATACCGGAGGACGGATGGGACAGCGAGGTTTATACCGAGATTTATGTCTGCCTTGCCGAAGGCGGCAAGATCTATTCCGACGCGTACAAAAAAAATGCGGACGCGGTGAAAACGCCGCTGGAGGACGCCCTGGAAACCTGCGCAAGCAGCCGATATGACGAGATCGTCACCGAAGCCAACGATAAGCTGTCCGAGGCGCAGGATAAGCTCGATGACGCCAAACAGGAGCTCGCGGACGCGGAAAAAGAGCTCGCGGACGGCGAGAAAAAGATCCGTGACGGGCAGAAAGAGCTGGACGATAACCAAAAAAAGCTCGACGCTTCCAAAAAGGAACTGGCACAGTCCAAAAAGGACTATGAGGCAGGGCTTGCAGATTACGAAAAGCAAAAGGCTGATGCCTATGCGCAGCTCGACGCGCAGAAAGCGCAGATCGATGCCGCCGCGGGCACCCCGTCCTATGATCAAGCTCTTGCGCAATATCAGGAAGCAAAGATACAGGTTGACGCGCAGCTAGAGGAAGCTTCCAAGAAACTGACAGCCGCGAGAACAAAGATCGATGCCGGAGAAAACAAGCTGAACGACGGTTATGTCAAGCTGGAAAAAGGACGCAAGGAACTGGAAACCTCTAAAAAGAAGCTTTCCGATGGGCGCAGCAAGCTTGCAGATGGAAAGAAAAAACTCGCGGACGCCGAAGAGGAAATCGAAGACGCGCGCAAAAAAGTGGACGACATCGAAAATCCGAAAACCTACGTCCTCGGTCGCGACACCAATATCGGTTACGTCTGCTTTGACAACGATACCAGCATCGTAGATTCCATCGCCAGGGTGTTCCCGGTATTCTTCTTCCTCGTGGCAGCCCTGGTCTGCATGACTACGATGACACGCATGATCGATGAGCAGCGCACGCAGATCGGTGTGCTCAAGGCGCTCGGCTACGGCAAGGGACGGATTCTCGGAAAATACATGTTCTACGCGGGCAGTGCCTCGCTGATCGGCGGTCTGATCGGCTTTTTCGGCGGCATCTATCTGTTCCCGTCCGTTATTTGGACCGCTTACGGCATGATGTACGACTTCGCCGACCTCATCTTTGTTGTCAACGGTACGCTGGGCGCGCTCTCCATCCTCGCGGCGATCCTCTGCTGTGTGGGCACGACGATTTACTGCTGCTACGCGGAGCTTGTGAATGTGCCTGCGGAGCTGATCCGCCCGAAATCGCCGGCGCTCGGCAAGCGCATTCTGCTGGAGTATGTACCGTTTATCTGGAATCGCCTCAAATTCCTGCATAAGGTCTGCCTGCGCAATATTTTCCGCTACAAAAAGCGTTTCTTTATGATGGTGCTGGGCATCTGCGGCTGTACGGCGCTGCTGATCACCGCGATGGGGTTGTCGGATTCCATCAAAAATATCATCAGCGTGCAGTACGACGAGATTTTTCACAATGACTATACCGTCACCTTCGACCGCGACATGCGGGAAGCGCAGCAGGAAGCCTTCCTGACAAAAAACACGGACTATATCGACGAGGCGCTGTTCCTCAACGCACTCTCGGTAGACGTGCACACCGGCACACAAATCAAATCTGTCAACATGATCGTCGCTGATCCCGCTGACCCGATCGCGGATTTTATCACGCTTAAGGACGGAGACCGCTTGCTCGATTATCCGACAGGCGGCAGCTGTATCATCAACAAAAATCTCGGAGAAAATCTCAAGCTGACGGTCGGTGACACGCTGACGGTTTACGACAGCGACATGCGCGAAATGGAGCTTACCATTGCCGCTTTGTGCGAAAACCATGTTTACAATTACGTCTATATCGACCTCGATACCTATCGCGGCGCATGGGGACATCCGGAAATCAACACGGCCTATGTCATCGGACATCGCGACGCGGACGGCGTTTTGGAGGACCCGCGCGCGGATGGCGCGGAGCTGATGAACGCGCGGCACGTAGCCTCTGTCAGCATCACACAGGATATGCGCGACCGCGTCAGCAATATGATGGCAAGTCTGGATTACGTCATCATCCTGATCATGGTCTGCGCCGGCGCTTTGGCATTCATCGTGCTGTATAATTTGACCAACATCAACATCACAGAGCGTGTCCGCGAGATTGCGACCATCAAGGTGCTCGGCTTCTATCCGAGCGAGACGAATGCTTACGTCTTCCGGGAAAACATCGTGCTCACAGCCATCGCGGCGCTGGTCGGCTTGCCGGTCGGCAAATGGTTCCATGCGTTCGTGATGAATGAGATTCAAGTCGATCTTCTGAGCTTTGACGTGCATGTAGAGCCGCGCAGCTATCTGCTGGCGCTCGTGATGACTTTCGCCTTCGCGCTGATCGTCAACTGCGCGATGTACTTCCGCCTGAACAAGATCAATATGGCGGAATCCTTAAAATCCATCGAGTAGCAGAGGGGCGCGCGGCTTCGCCCTGCCCCACTGCTTCAGCGTTCCGAAATTGAGTCAGATTCGAGCTAAAAACGGGTCAAGTCACGCTAATTTTGACCCACTTTTGGCTCTTTCTTTTTTATATTTTTAACTTACTGCATAACGACATCTCTCCCGTCACTT
>UQMQ01000128.1 GCA_900542245.1 uncultured Eubacteriales bacterium | reverse complement strand
TTCTTCGCCAGCTTGATCGGCATCACGTTGAGGAATTCACTCTGCATCTTGTCTTCGATCTTGAGGTCGAAGTGGATGACGACCATTTCTTCTTCGTCTGCAAAGAATTCTTTTTTGAATTCTTCTACGCTGTCTACCTCATGCGGCTTCGGCGTCGAAATGTTGACCGGCATGTCCAAAAGCTCGGACAGGGCTGTCGCCGAAGCGCCCATCATCTGGTTCATCACCTCGCAGATGGCGCTGACGTTCATCTCGTCCATGACAAATTCCTCATCCGGAATATCCATGCCCATGAGCATTTCGATGATGGCTTTGACGTCCTGCCGCTTGAGCAGCATGATATTTTTACCCTCAAGCCCCTCTACATAGGTAATCTCTACACAGATGGCAGGCTTGATGTTGGAAAATTCAAATTCATCTCTGGCTTGCACACTGACCTTGGGTGTTGTAATATCCACCCTTGCGTCCAGCATGATGGAAACCGCTGTCGCCGAGGCGCCTAAGCTGATATTTAGGATCTCACCGATCGCATCGATCTCCATTGCGCTTAACTTTACTTGTCCCATAGTTTAACTCTCTTTCCGCTAGATTTCGCCCTTTGCCTTATTTCCCTATTTCGAGGGCTTTTTGTGCCATCAGCTTGATGGCGTTAAAGGCAGTGATATTCGCCGTATAGGCGTGCGTGGCTGCCATCGCATCCGTCGTTTCCTTGACCAGGTCGACATTCGGCATCGCCACATACCCGTTTGCGTCAGCGTCCGGATGTTCGGGATCGTAGACCATTTCAAAATCGGAAGGGTCCTCGGCGATCTCTGTGACGACAACGCCGCCGGTCTTGTTCTGCGAATGCATGTGATTCTCGGCGTGACGCAGCGCGGTGCGGAAATCCTGCGGACTTTCCTGGAACACGACCATCTTGCGCCGATAAGGCGTACCCGCATCGGTACGAGTCGTCTCCATATTGGAAATATTTTGTGATGCAACATCCAGACGCAGGCGCTGTGCCGTCATACCGGATGCGCTGATATTCAATGAGCTTAAAAAAGGCATGGCCTCGTATCTCCTTCCTGCTTATTTACCGATCAGTCCGTCTACGGTCGACAAGATTCTTTCCGGCTTAAACGGCTTTACGATGAAATCCTTCGCGCCGGCCTTGATCGCGTCGATGACCATGCTCTCCTGTCCCATGGCAGAACACATAACGATCTGCGCATTACCGTCATTTTCACGGATCTTTTTGAGCGCTTCCAGACCGTCCATGTTCGGCATGGTGATGTCCATCAGTACCAATTGTGGTTTCTGTTCGGCGTACATCTGTACTGCCTCTGCGCCGTCAGACGCCTCACAGACGTCGGTGTACCCTCCCTGAGCCAAAGCATTTTTTACCATCATTCTCATAAAGGCTGCATCGTCTACTACCATAATTTTCGCCATTTTATTACCTCTTTCTTATTTTTATTGTTTTCTTATTTTCTTAGTGATCTATACAAACAGTGCATGTGCGGCACTGTCAGACTCGCTCTAAATGATTGTGCTCCAGGCTGGTATCTGCGCCGAGAAGCTCTGTCAGATCCTCCTCTGCCGTAACCCGCTGGTGCAGCTTGACTGCTACATTGCTGTTATGCACACCGAGCTGTCCCTTGAACCAAGGCTGCTGCTCGACATAGACCATGACATCGGAATCCTTGTTCTTGCTGAAGTCGATGACATCGTCGACCTTGAGGTTGTAGATGTCGCGGAAGCTCAGCTGTGCAGTGCCCAGCTCCACCCGGACATCCAGCGCGGACTGACGGATCTTGTCCATGATGATATCCTTGCTGTCCGGCAGGACGTTGTCGTACATGCTTTCGCTGGAACGCCGCTTCTCGATCAGCGAGAAAATGTTCATCAGCAGATTGCCCGGCATGCAGAAGTTGATATATCCCTTGATATTCTGGAACGCCATCTCCAGCATCACAATGACCACCGTTTCATCCAGACTGATATCCTGGAACAGGCTCGGTGACTCGAAGATCCGCGTCGAACCGATGTCGAGCTTGATATAGTTCTTCCACGCATCCTTGAAGGTCGCCGAATAGTGCTGCATGATGTTCTCATAGAGCGCCAGTTCGATATCCGTATAGGAATAGCCAGCGTCCAGATCCTGTTCGTCGCCCTCGCCGCCGAGCATACGGTCCACGATATTGACGACCAGACTTTGCGAGATGTGGAACATCATCGGCAAATTTTTGCTGTCATCCGGCAGCTTGAGATAAAGCAGCTCCATAACGTCATTGTCGCCCATCGAATTGTTGAACTCGTGATAACGCTGCTCCTCGACGGTGATGACCTTCATTTCACAGTTCGCGCGGAACACGCCGCTGAGCCGCGAGCTGGTCATCCTGCAGTAGGTATCGTAGATACTTTTCAGCAGCTTCAGCTTATCGTTGGTAAACTTTTTCGGGCTGTAGAAGTCGTATTTTTTATATTGTTCTTCAGGTTTCTCATCTGCCTTCGTCTCCTTCGGACCGTCATTTCCGGCGCGCATGGACGAAAGCAGCATATCAATCTGACTTTGCGATAATACTTCTGCCATAATTACTCCGTTGTTTTTATTTTATCCTGACTGGTTGTGTATCTCTTATGATGCCTTTTTGGCATCACTTGATTTCTTCGTATCGGTATTTGTCTTTTTGCTGTCACTTGATTTCTTCGTGCCGCCTGCCTTTTCGCTCTCCGATTTGAGCGTTGAACTGAAGATCTGGCTGTAGTAATCCTCCAGACTCTTGACGCTGCCGCCCGTCTTGCTGATCATAAACTCTACACGACGGTTCAGCGAACGGTCCTTTTCGGTTTTGAACGAGGCGATCGGATGGTGTTGACCATAGCCGAGGCTGACGATCTTGTACGGCTCCAGCACGCCCTCGCTCTGCAGATAAATCGCGACTCTGGCGCTTCGCATTGCGGACAGAGAGCGGTCACTCTCGATCGGGTTTTTCTTATTCGGGAGTGCCTGTGTGGTATGTCCCATAATCTGCAGCTCCTTGATGGCTGCCTTATAAGGCTTGATCGTCTCCGCGAAGTGGTCGATGACCTTTTCTCCCTCCTTGAGCAGCACGTAGCTGTCACCTTCAAAGATAACCCGGTCGCGGAACATGATGAATACGAAGTCATCTCCCTCCGTTACCAGAATATCGCCGCCGGATTCCTTAGACATCTCCTGCAGATCCTCGTAGAGGCTGTTAAAATCCTCATCGATCTTTTCTAGATCCGCACTCTTGTCGAGATCCGATCCACCCGGTACGTCTTCGCTGTCCGGCGGTGCATCGGTATCGAGTACCAGCTGGCTGACCTTATCCTCTGCGTTTGGATTCATACTCTTGACGAAATTTCTCCACTTGACCGAGTCGAGTGTCGACATCGAGTACAGCAGAACGAAAAAGCACAGTAGTAAGGTAACCATGTCACCATAGGTGTCCATCCAGTTACCGGTCTCCCCCTTTTTTTTCTCACGTTTTTTCACAACTGCTACCTCTTTATTTTCAAATTATGTTCAAATTAAATTATTTCTTTCCTTTTTTCTTTTCTTTCTTTTCCTTCGGCGCCTTGCCGCCTTCGCCGCCTTCGCCGCCTTCACCTCCGCCGTTGATGATGCTCTGCTGTTTCTTCTGCTGCATCAGGGAAGCCAGCTTTTCACGCAGCATCTTCGGATTGTCTCCCGCCTGAATGCCGAGTACACCTTCAATGATCATCTGCTTGTAGAAGGTCTCCTCATCACTGCGGATGCGCAGCTTGGTCGCAATCGGATTGAAGATTAGGTTCGCCAGCATGCAACCGTACAGTGTCGTGATCAGTGCGATGGACATATTGACACCGATGGAATCGGACGCGCCTTCCGACAGATTCAAAGTCTTGAGCATGTTGATCAGACCGACCAGTGTACCAATCATACCGAAGGACGGCGCATAGGACGCTGCTCTTTCGTAGATGGCGACCTCTGCCTCATGTCTGGTGATCATATTGTCCAGTTCTTCCTCCATCGCTGTACGGATTCTTTCTGTTTCCATGGCGTCTACAACAAAGAGGATGCCTTTTTTGAGGAACTCGTCCTCCAAGGCATTCGCTTTCTCCTCCAGCGCCAGCAGACCGTTCGCTCTGGCTGTCTGTGAAAACTCGACGATCGTATCGATCAAGCTCTCTATATTGTACTGGTCGACACGAACCATCTTGACCATATGCTTCGGAACTTTCTTCAGCAAACGCGCCGGGAAGCTGGCGATAACCGCAAAGATCGTACCGCCAATCGTGATCATAATACTGCCCGGGTCAATAAAGTTTCCAATGCTGCCGCCGTTCATAATACCGGCTACGATTACGCCGAAGCCGCCGACGATACCTATGATTGTTGTAAAATCCATTTCCTGCTTACCTTCTATCCTACTTATTTTCTTACTGATTATTTATTGCTTTACCTTTGTTATGCCATCTGCAATTTGTCTGTTGAATTGGATCTCTTTGTCGATGATCTCTGCGACACTTTCTCTGACGATGTAATGCTTGCCGTTCATCATGGTGATCTTGGACTCCGGTATCACATCGATGTGTTCGATCTGTTTCGAATTGATCACGATGATCTCGCCGTTGATTTTTGTCAATGCTATCATAATCTTATTGTATGGTGGGGCGCCCGGACACAGCAGGCGCCCCTGTCAGTCGTGATAATTATCTCTTCATGTTTACGAGCTGCTCGAGCATCTCGTCAGTGACGGTGATGATCTTCGTATTCGCCTGATAACCTCTCTGGGTGGTGATCATGGTCGCAATATCGGACGCCAAGTCTACGTTGGACATCTCGAGGAAATTGCTCTGGATCGTACCGGTCGCGGAGGTCGTCTCCATACCCTTGACCGTTCCGGCATTCGCACCAATCTTGTACAGATAACCGTTGTTCTGTTCCAGACCGCTCGGGTTCTCGACAGAAGCGACCGCAATCTGCCCGATTGTACGCGGAGTATTGGTTTCATCTACACCGACAACGGTACCGTCGGTACCGATCGTCCAGGTCTGAATGTTGTATCTTGCCCTTGGATTTGTCTGTGAATTTGGGTCCTCCGGAATTCTGATTGGAACTAGATTTTCTTTTTTGATATCGACCGTACCGTCCTGTCTTGTCTCTGCCGCGTATCCATAGACATAGTTACCGGTATTGTCGACCAGATAGCCGTTGCTGTCCGGCTGGAAGATGCCGACACGAGAAAGAAACAGACCTGACTCCCCAATTTTTCCCACTTCGACAGCTGTTGCATTTCCGTTTTGTCCTCTGAACGGTCCGACGATGAAGAACGCCGTACCGTCAATCATGCAGTCCAATGGGTTTCCGGTGTATTGTCTGCTTCCCGTCGTAAAATTGGTGCTGATCGAGCTGACGGTGTTGCCGTAGCCGATCTGCGAGGTGTTGATGCCGCCCAGCTTGCCGTTTTCCATCTTACCGGCGGAGCCGCTGATGGAATTGCTGTACAGGGCATCCTGGAAGTTCGTCGTTCTGGACTTGAACCCCCAGGTGTTGACGTTGGCAATATTGTTACTCAATACGTCCATCTTGGTCTGATGGGATTTGAGACCTGCGATTGCCGCATTCATTGATTTAACCATGGTTGTTATACTTCCTTTCTGTATATCAACAGGTCCTGCTGTATATTTCGCGCCTGTCCTTCACACGCGGCGCGCAAGCTTCCGTTTCCGGTCCGGCTTTTATAACAATACAGCGCTGTCGATATTGGTAAAAATATTTTCTCTCATTTCTAATGCGTTCATTGTCGTGATGACGGTGTTGTTCTGCACGCTGACGATGAAAGCGTTTGCCTCGCCAATGACTGCGATATCTTTGCAGCCCTTGGCTCTTGCCTTGGTGACCGCCCGGTTGAGGCTGTCGAGCGTCTGCTGCGACATATCCACGCCGCGGCTCTGGATGCGTTCCATCGCGTGCTTCGAGAATTTGACGCCGTCGTTCTTGTCAAGCTCGCCTTTGAGCACATCTGCGAAGCCCTTGGAGGCTGCCGCGCTCTGCTGCGGTTTGACGATCTGATGCTCCAGCTGCAGCTTGAGGTTGTTCGATACTCTCGTGATCTGATCCATGGGCTGCACCTACGCTTCCGCGGCGTCTGCCGCATCTGTGTTCTGATCGGTTTTCGGTGGTTCAGAACCTTCCGGTTTTTCTCCCTCCGGCTGCGTGGTTTCCGCTTTCTTGGTTTCTCCGATGCTCATCAGCTGCGAGATGGCGTAGCTCTTGCCGTCCACAAAGACGGTCGGGTTCGTTCCCAGCCCCACGCCGGTAACCGTTCCCTTGATTTCTTTGCCGGTATACTTTCCGTTTTCATCAACCTCCGCGATGGTGACCTCCTTGCCGACCATGGAGACTGCGTAGCTGGTGGTGTTGACCAGTGACAGATCGCTGATTGCCGTCGTCATGTGCGTCAAAGCTGTAATCATCTGTGTCTGGACCATCTGTGCCATCATCTGACTGGTATCCATCGGATTGTCCGCATCCTGATACTTCAGCTGCGCTGCCAAAAGCTGATAGAAGTCTGTCATCGTCAGCTCTGTGGATGAGGCAG
>UQMQ01000127.1 GCA_900542245.1 uncultured Eubacteriales bacterium | reverse complement strand
GTCATTTTGATCTTGCGCTGCTCAAGGGCGCCGGTCTGGTGCACGACGTTGCCAGAACGCAGGAGGATCATGGCGGGGTTGCTGCAGATATTTTGCAGAAGCTTGGCTACCGGGATGAGGCAGATATTATCCGCCATCACATGTATTATACGCTGGTATCTCATATGGACGAGCTGACGGAATGTGATCTCGTATGCCTGGCTGACCGCCTGGTGATTGAAGAACGGTATGTCGGGCTGGACAAGCGGTTTGATTATATTCTGCACAAAAATGAGAACCATGCGCTGGCGACAGAGGCGATTTTAAAAGCAAAGCAGCAGACAAGAGGGCTGCTCGATGAAATGGAGGCTGTTTTGGGATGCGCGATCGACAGCCTATTTCTCGCGGAAACAGAAACAACAGAAAGATGACAATGAAAGAGATGAACACACAGTATCAATTAGATACCTTATTAAAGCGTGTGGAAAAACCCGGACGCTATATCGGCGGAGAGCTTTTCTCTGCACAGAAGGATCCGCAAAAGGTCGATGCGCGGTTCGCGTTTGCTTTCCCGGATCTTTATGAGATCGGCATGTCTTACCTCGGACTGCAGATCCTGTACCATCAGCTGAACAAACAGGAAAATATCTATTGCGAGCGTGTTTTTGCACCTGCAGGAGATATGGAAGCGCTGATGCGGCAGGAGCAGATGCCGCTGATGACATTGGAGACCAAAACGCCGCTTGTGGAGATGGATTTTGTCGGCTTTACGCTGCAGTATGAAATGTCCTTTACAACGATTCTGAACATGTTGGAGCTTGCCGGTATGCCTGTCTATGCAAAGGCGCGCGGAGAGGAATTCCCGCTAGTCATCGCGGGCGGTCCTTGCGCATTCAATCCGGAGCCGCTCGCGGATTTTGTCGATCTGTTTCTGATCGGTGACGGCGAACAGGCGCTGCCGGCGCTGGTGCAAAAATACATCGAATGCAAGCAGAACGGGATCACGACCAAAGAAGGCTTTCTCAGAGAGGCCTGTCAATTGAAGGGCGTTTATGTCCCGCGCTTTTATGATGTCGTTTACGCCGAAGATGGTACGATAAAAAAATTATGTAAACTTTATGAGGGCGCACCACTGCCTGTGTGCAGGGCGATTCTGCCGGAGATTGAAACGGTAGATTTCCCGGTAGAGCCCGTCATTCCAATCGTGGAGGCGGTGCACGACCGTTCTGTCGTGGAGACCTTCCGCGGCTGTACGCGCGGCTGCCGCTTTTGTCAGGCCGGTATGATCTATCGTCCGGTGCGGGAGCGCTCCAAGGATAAGATCCTGCAGCTTGCGGAGAAACAGCTCAAAAACACCGGAAACGATGAACTTTCTTTATTATCCTTGTCCACTAGTGATCATTCCTGCTTTGAGGCGCTCACGATGGCGCTGATTGACTATACGAAAAGGGAAAATATATCGTTATCCTTGCCGTCTCTTCGGGTTGACAAGTTCGCTTTCGATGTGCTCAACCGGATTCAGGAATATAAAAAGTCCGGGCTGACCTACGCGCCGGAGGCGGGCACGCAAAGACTGCGGGACGTCATCAACAAGGGCGTGACAGAAAGCGATATTTATCAGTCAATCGAGCAGGCGCTGGAGCTTGGCTGGAAACATATCAAGCTGTATTTTATGATTGGACTGCCGACAGAGACTTACGAAGATCTTGACGGCATTGTCGAGATCGCAAGGAACATACGAGAGCTTAATTACAAGGTGAACGGACCGAAAGGCGGACGTTTTAGCCTGACGGTCAGCGTCTCCAACTTTGTGCCAAAGGCGCATACGCCGTTCCAGTGGATGGCGCAGGATACCCCGGAGATGTTTGCGGAAAAGCACAATTATCTGGCGGAGCGTCTCAAAAAGTTGAAAGGTGTGACCTTCCATTATCACGATAATCAGACCAGCGCTTATGAGGCTGTTTTTGCGAGAGGCGACCGCAGATGCAGCAGGCTCCTGTATGAGGCGTTCCGGGCAGGCTGCAGACTGGACGGCTGGACGGAATATTTTAACCGCGAAGGCTGGGAGACGGCTTTCGCAAAGAGTGGCATCAATGTCGATTTCTATACCACAAGGCAGCGTTCTTACGATGAAATCCTGCCATGGGATATCATCGACAGCGGGATCACGAAAAAGTTTCTTAAGCTGGAGAGCGAAAAGGCGCTTGCGGCTCAGACAACGCGCGATTGCCGATACGGCTGTGTCGGCTGCGGCATGAATCAAAAAGTGGCTTGTCCGATGGAGGGGATCTATGGCAAATAGATATGTGATCAAATTTTCAAAAACAGGGTATGTCAAATATACCTCGCATCTGGATCTTCTGCGCATGTTCAAACGTGCGTTCAAAAAGGCTGATTTGGGCTTATCGTATTCGCAGGGCTTCAATCCGCACCCGAAGATGAGCTTCGCGCAGCCGCTTTCCCTGGGTTATGCGGGCCGCAGCGAGCTGATCGAATTGGAGACCGCACGTCCGCATCAGACAGCGGAGATTCTCCGGGCGATGCAGGGACAGATGCCGCAGGGGATTGAGATTCTCGCCTGTTATGAGCTGCCTGCAGAGGTTAAGTCGCTGGCGGCCGCCGCGGACAGCGCGGCGTATAGGATCTGGATCCTGACAGACAAGACGGAGGCGGTGCTGCGGGAAGATTTGCGGAGGTATCTGCAGCAAAACGAGATTCTGGCGATGAAACGCATGAAAAAGACCAAAAAAGAAGAACCCGTCAACATCAAAAACAGGATCCGCAAGATCGACATCGCAAAAGTCGGAGATTTTGCTGTCATCGAGACGGAGCTGGATTGCGGCAGTCAATCGAACTGCAGCCCAGAGCTTGTGATCGCGAGCTTTTGCAGTTTTGCAGGCATTACAACGACAAGGGATTTGATTGAAGTTGAGAGAAGAAATATAAACTTTGTAAACAAGTTACAATTTTAGTATTGACATCCTTCTATTACATGATGTAATATTATGTTAAAGGAGGGTGGCTATTCATGTTTAATCATCAGTTTTTTGTTTCCCTGAAACGTGCCATGCGTTTGGAAACAGTCAAACATTTTGTACAAGTACATCAAGATCGTATCAAAACAGTTGCTTTACCCTTGTTGGTGATAGCTGCTGTTTTGTTTTTTTGGATCTACGGCAATGTGCAGGACGGAGAAAGCATTCGCGTGGAAGATGCAGCCGCAGACGCACAGCAAACAGAGGACGTGCAGGACGACGGGACTGCCGGAGCAGACGCAGCAGAACAAACACCGCAGGGCGATATCTATGTCGATATCTGCGGGGAGGTTGTACGACCCGGCGTGTATCAGATCGCGAGCGGCACCAGACTCTTTGAGGTGATCGCGCAGGCAGGCGGACTGACAGCAGAAGCGGATATCAACGTCATCAATCAGGCGGAGGTCGTATATGACGGGCAAAAGATACGCATCCTTTCTTATGCGGAAACCAGCCAGGGTGTACAGACTGCATCCGATCCGTCCGGCGGACAGGGCGGCTCGCAGGGGATCAGCGACGGCAAGGTCAATATCAACCGGGCTGATGCAGCGGCGCTCCAAACCATTCCGGGTATCGGACCGTCAAAAGCAGAACGAATCATTGATTATCGAAACACCGCAGGGCCGTTTCAAAGCATTGAGGATATCAAAAATGTTTCCGGCATCGGTAATAAAACCTTTGAGAGTATCCGGGAATACCTGACAGTTTCCTGATATCCGCGCATAGCTGACGAATTTGTGAAAGGACCGATCAAAGACTTTTTTCGCTGTGTAAGTATAAAATTTTCCAAATGGGTCAATCCTAGCTGTGAGGTGATGAAATGTTTACACAGAAGAAAAAGAATTATCAGACTTTTCTATATGTCGCAGTCGTTGTAACGCTCTGCTTTCTAGTACTTGCACTCCTTTGGCCGCAGGACGCGCCGGAAGAGCCGTCTGCAGATCTGTCGAGCACTTCTCTCCGCAGCGAAGACCAAGACAAGCCGGAGGAGCCGGATTCATCAGAGGCGCCTGATGTACAAGCTTCGGATGAAGACCCGGAGGAGAGCTCTGATGGAGAGCCAGACGAGGAACTGCAAAATCCATCGGACGGTGCCGATCAAAAAGATAACATGTCGGGAAGCGCTGACTCATATTATTTAGTAAAGCACGCAGACGGGCAGATCAAGGTGTATTTCGTGAACGGTGACGGCAGCATGATCGAGCTGGAGCATACGTCCATCGTCTACGAGGTCCTCGGCATAGAGGACCAAAAGCATTTTGATGCCGGCTGGAGGATCAGCAGTCAGGAGGAGCTGGCTGTTCTGCTGCAGGATTTTGAGAGTTAGGTTTGGGCGGAGATTCATGAAAAAAAATATCAGAAAGTCAGTCGTTTTATTCTGCATGGTGCTGCTTGCCATCGGCGGGATCGGGTTTTGCATCGATCATTACCGCGATGCGCGGGAGGCGGTGCAGGTCGTCAGTGAACGTGTGCTGATCCCCGGCGGGCAATCGGTCGGTATCAAGATGAATGTCAAGGGCGTTCTGGTCGTCGGTCTGGAGGAAATCGAGACGGCAGACGGCATTGTCAGTCCCGGCTACGCGGCCGGACTGCAGATCGGCGACATCATCACGAAGATCGACGGAACGGCTGTATCCTACGCCGCAGAGGTCTCCGACATCATTCGCACTACAGGCGCGCGGGATTTATCGATGGAAGTCATGCGCAAGGAGGAAAAGCTGACGCTTACGGTCAGACCGGTCAAGGATACGCTCAGCGATTCCTATAAAATCGGGCTGTGGGTCAAAGAAAAAATTGCCGGCATCGGGACACTGACCTTTTACGATCCGCGTACGAATACCTTTGCTGCCTTAGGGCATGGCATCTACGAAAGTCAGACGGGAACACTGCTCGGTGCCGGAGAAGGACAGCTGCTGCCGACAGAGGTCAAGTCCATCAAGGAAGGTACGGTCGGCAAACCGGGCGAGATTCGCGGGGTCTTTTACGGCAGTGAAAAACCGTTCGGCATGGTGAAAAAAAATTCCAGCTTCGGCATTTACGCAAAAGGAACGAACCTTGAGGCTTTCTCAGATGCAGAACCAATCGTGATGGGGCATCGCGAGCAGGTCGAAAAGGGGAAAGCGTATATTTTGACGACGATTGACGGAGATCGCGTGGAGAAATTCGATATTGAGATCAACAAGGTAAACAGACAAGACGAACCGGACAGCAAGAGCATGGAGGTCACAGTGACGGACAGCCGTCTGCTTGCGTACAGCGGCGGCATCGTGCAGGGCATGAGCGGCAGTCCGATCATCCAGAATAACCGGCTGATCGGTGCAGTGACGCATGTTTTTGTCAACGATCCGACCAAGGGCTACGCGATTTTCGCGGACTGGATGGTAAGTGAATGCGACAGCTTGTAAAATCTTACACATAAATTGGTAAAAACACGAAGAATGGCGAGTTTTTCGCATTTTACCCTCTAAATCTGTAACAAAATGTTTCAAAAAACTTTCCCAAAACGGTTGACAATATACTACAATAAATTTAAGGAGATTACCGAAATCGGTAAATCGATGCATAAGTGTGAGGCAGTAAGAAGAAACAAAGAGAAGTGTGAACCTAAAGGAGGAACTCATGAAGAAAATTACGATTGGTGTCGTAGACGATAACAAAGATTTTTGTGATGTCGTGACAGAGCATTTAAAAAAGCAGAGTAATATGGAGATCAGCTTCGTGGCGCATGACGGCAGGGAGGCGATGGAGGTGCTCAATCGGGGTAACTGTCCGGATGTTCTGGTTTTGGACCTGATCATGCCGCATCTGGATGGATTCGGTGTATTGGAAGGATTGAATAATCTTGAGCTGTCCAAATATCCGCGTGTGATCATGACCTCTGCAGTCGGACAGGATTCTATGATCCAAAAGGCCATGCATCTGGGCGCGCAGTATTATCTTGTCAAGCCGGTCAATATGAGCATGCTGATCAAACGGATCAATCAGCTGCAGGACCATGAACAGGAATATTTTATTCATGATACCGCGCAGGGCCATCTGCGCAAATCTCTGGTACTGAAGGATTCTCTGGCAGCCAATGATCTGGAAGTGGATATTACGAACCTGATCCATGAGATCGGCGTTCCGGCACATATCAAAGGCTATCAGTACATTCGCGATGCCATTACGCTGGTCGTCGCCAATATGGATCTGCTCAGCGCTGTGACGAAGGAGCTGTATCCGACGGTCGCAGCTATGAACGGCACCACGCCGAGTCGTGTGGAACGCGCGATCCGTCATGCGATCGAGCTGGCATGGAATCGCGGCAAGCTGGAGACCTTGAACAGTCTGTTCGGCTATACCATTCAAAATGACAAGGGGAAGCCGACGAACAGTGAATTTATCGCAATCATTGCCGACAAGCTGCGATTAGAACGTAAAGTCGGCTGATCGTTTCTTTTCCGCAAAGGCCCGCGGCGCATAAGCTCGCGGGTCTTTTGGCTTTTGGAGGAAATATCGCTTGTGATAGTTCCGGAATCACGACAAAAGCACCTTGTGAAGCGGCTCGCATCCATGCGTGCTGCTTCGCATGGAGACCGCAGATCGCGT
>UQMQ01000126.1 GCA_900542245.1 uncultured Eubacteriales bacterium | reverse complement strand
ATGGTGTCCGGGCCGTTCGGCCCCACGCCCACCTGTGAGCCGTACCCGGAGCAGCCGTTGGAAGCACTGCTGGCGGAAGCCGTTCAGAATGTCCACGGTGAGATCACCACTTATGACCGGGAGGAAGAACTGGAGGGCGAGGATCATTCCATCGAGGCCGATCCCGCTGTCCGCAACTTCTCCTATACGCTGGTAGCGGGCCAGATCTACTACCGGGAAAACAGCCGCATGAACCCGGTGGAGGTATCCAAGACGGCAGAGAGCAGAATCCGCGGCATGATCGAGCTGCGGGACTGTGTGCGGACGCTGTTGGAATACCAGACCGAGGACTATCCCGATGAAGAAATCAAGGCGCAGCAAGCAAAGCTGAATGCCCTCTACGATGCCTTCACCAGAAAATACGGACTCATCAACTCTCGCGGCAATGCCATTGCCTTCGATCAGGACAGTTCTTACTTCCTGCTCTGTTCGCTGGAAATTCTGGACGAGGACCGGAACCTGAAAAGAAAGGCGGACCTGTTCACCAAGCGCACCATCCGCAGCCACAAACCTGCTGAAAAGGTAGACACAGCGGTGGAGGCGCTGGCGCTGTCCATCGGGGAAAAGGCTCATGTGGATATGGACTATATGGGCAGGCTCACCGGCAAGGACGAGGAGACGCTGTTTTCTGAACTGGCCGGCGTGGTGTTCCTGAACCCTGCTTACACCGGCGAAAACGATGGGCATGAGAAATACCTGCCTGCGGACGAATATCTTTCCGGCAATGTGCGTCAGAAATTGGCGGTTGCTCAAGGCAAGGCGGAGCAGGACACGCAGTATCAGATCAACGCTGAGGCATTGGCGCAGGTGCAGCCCACCGACCTCACTGCCAGCGAGATCTCCGTCCGGCTGGGCGCTACATGGCTGGACACCGAATATGTCCGCCGGTTTATCTTCGAAACGCTGGGGACACCCCGCAGCGCGCAATGGGGCATGAAGGTCCACTATTCTAAAATCACCGGTGAATGGCGCATCGAAGGCAAGAGCAAGGATCGCGGCAATGTGAAGGCCATCAGTACCTACGGCACACAGCGCATCAACGCCTATGAAATCATCGAAGTTACCTTGAATCTGAAGGATGTCCGCATTTTTGATTACCACTACGATGAGGAAGGCCGCAGAATTGCCGTTCTGAATAAGAAAGAGACAGCCATCGCCCAGAGCAAGCAGGAGCTGATCAAGGATGCCTTTGCTGAGTGGATCTGGAAAGACCCGGACCGGCGCGAGGCTATCTGTAAGACCTACAATATCCTGTTCAATTCTAACCGTCCCCGTGAGTATGATGGCAGTCACATCAATTTCAGCGGTATGAACCCGGAGATCACGCTCCGCAAGCACCAGGTCAACGCCATCGCGCACATTTTGTACGGTGGAAATACGCTGTTGGCACACGTTGTCGGTGCCGGCAAGACATTTGAAATGGTCGCGGCGGCGATGGAGTCAAAGCGGCTGGGCCTGTGTCAAAAATCTCTCTTTGTGGTGCCCAACCACCTGACAGAGCAGTGGGCCACTGAGTTTTTGCAGCTCTATCCGGCAGCGAACATCCTTGTCGCTACCCGCAAAGATTTTGAGACCAAGAACCGCAAGAAATTCTGTGGTAGGATCGCCACCGGCGACTATGACGCCGTTATTATTGGGCATTCGCAGTTTGAGAAGATCCCCATGAGTGTAGAGCGCCAGCGGGCCATTCTGGAGCAGCAGATCGACGAGATTATGGTGGGGATTTCCGATGCCAAACGAGAAAAAGCGGAGAAGTTCACGATCAAACAGATGGAGAAAACCAAGAAGGGCCTGCAAGCCAAGATCGACAAGTTGAACGACCAGAGCCGCAAGGACGATGTGGTCACATTTGAAGAGTTGGGCGTTGACCGCATCTTCATTGACGAGTCACACTATTTTAAGAATCGTGCGAAACGTTGTGCATAAGTCGTAGCAGACAGCTATGACGAAAAGCACCATGCGATAGCACTTGATATATCAAGAAAATATCGTAGAGAACTCAAATCTCAAATTCAGAGGCGAAATTCCTCTGCCGTACAGAATCAATGCCGGAAAGGAGAAATCCCTCAGCGGTCTGTCAAACCGCAGGCAGTACGAGAGCTAATACTCCACTGTGCGTTGTCTATCTGTAAATAGACAGGGTACAAAGCGTGGTGAAGTCGTAACCTGAAAACCTAAACCGAAAGGCATGGATAATAATGGTGCGGGCTTCCGAAACCTATGGCTATCCAGTAGTGAAAGCTATGCAGCATCGTAAGAGTGCTTGGCATCCGAAAGGATGAAGATTGGAGAAAGCATATACGGCTGGTTTTTCCGTATATGCCCCATGAAATGAAATATTCATGCGGAACCACACAACAACTGTGATTCAAAGTGTGGTTAGGTTCTCCCGGTGTAAGGTAGCGGCCTAAGGGTTTCAACGGTCTATTGACCACAAGGATAGAGATTTGGGAACGTTTGAGAGCCTGTATTTGGAGTGTTACAGCACAATGAAGAATACAGGAAGTCAGCCGTGCCATAGTAGTCTGCAATTGGGTAATGCCAATTACACGGGGCTGAAATGCCCCACGGCGAAGGGCACGAGTCAGATTGATTTGTAAATTTCACGAAAGAAAATCCAATAACTCCCTGAAAGACGGGTGGCGAACTGCGAGGTGAAAACCTTGTGCATTTAAGCGTCAGATTTTCAACAGAAAAAGAATTGAAACAGTTTCAAGACCTGCTCTATGAAAAATCGGGGCAAGGCGTTTCATTCACGGGACTGTTGGAAGCAATGGTCAGCGAAGTGACTATTGTAACCGCTGTTCATAACATCAAGTCCAACAAGGGCAGCAAAACTGCCGGTGTGGACAGGATGAAAATGGACAAGTATCTGCAAATGCCAAAAGAAGAACTATTTCAGTTGATTCAATCAAATATCTCCAATTACAAGCCGAAGCCAGCCAAACGGAAGTATATCGAAAAGGCAAACGGCAAAAAGCGACCTCTGGGTATTCCCACTGTATTGGATAGGATTATACAGGAATGTATGCGACTGATTCTGGAACCGATATGCGAAGCGAGATTCTATCCGCACAGCTATGGTTTCCGTCCTTACCGGGCGCAGAAGCACGCTATCCGGGATATTGTCAATGTCATCAATGCAAGTGTGAAATCCAAAGACCAGCCGGTATGGGCAGTCGAGGGAGATATAAAGGGCTGTTTTGACAACATCAATCATAGATTGTTGCTGAAAAAGCTATGGCGAATCGGAATCCACGATAAGAGGGTTCTGAAAATCATCAGCCAAATGCTAAAAGCCGGATATATCGATCAGGACTTATACCATGCAACAGAAATGGGAACACCACAGGGCGGTATATTATCTCCGTTGCTGTCCAATGTGTATCTCAATGACTTTGACTGGTATGTGGGGCGCTGCTATATGGAGCCGCACCGTCAATGCAAGCACAAATGCAACGATACCCGAAGGCTGAAATGGTCTGGAATCACCCCGAAATACAATTTTCGCTATGCGGATGATTGGGTGATCCTGACCTCTACGGAACAGGAAGCGTTCCGTATGAAGCATGAACTGACAAAGTATTTTAAGCATCGCATGAAGTTGGAACTGTCACAGGAAAAGACCTATGTAACCGATTTGAGAAAGAATGGTATTCATTTCCTCGGTTACATAGTCAAGGCAGAACGAAAGAGGAAAACACCAGACCCAGCCACATGGTCAGATAATCTGGTAGGAAAGCCATTCCCTGATATGGAACGATTGACGAAGAAAATCCATACCTTGCAAAAAGAAGTTAGGAAAATTGGATTATACACGCAATCCAACACGCAGGCGGCTCAAATCCAGTATGTGAACTCCGTGATTATGGGACTGGCACAGTATTTGCAACCCTCTATCTGTTCTCATGCCTACCATGCCATTGACCGTAGAGTGAATAATACGGCGTTGGCAGTATGGAAAAACCTGTTTCCCAAGCAGTACAACCAAATGCAGGTGCCGTTAAAGGAATTAAGTAATCTGCCACATCGGCACGAAGGTTATGACAGTAAAACCTTCGCAATTCAAATTGATGGGAAATGGTTCGGAATAACCTATGCGTTTATTACACACAGTCGTTATGAAAGCAAACCATTTGACCAGAAAATGACCCCTTATACGGAGGATGGACGCAGGCGGTATGTAAATTATCGTACCAAGCATAAACCGTTGCCCTGTGACCGCCCCTCCATCAATACACCCGAAGATATAGCCTTATCCATCTACGCTAGCGGCAAGGGATGGAAAGCCAATTTCGAGTATTTTATGAATCGGGAATATGCCTACAACCGAGATAAGGGAAAATGCAAATGCTGTGGTAGATATTTCTCTGAACTGATTCCGAAACATTGTCATCATGTAAATCCACGACTTCCGATTGAAAGAATCAACAAAGTTCCAAATTTAGCATGGCTATGTATACCGTGTCACCGCATGGTACACAACAGTCCTATACCGCCAGAGTTGGATGCCAAGGCGGTACGCAAAATCAAGAAATATCGTGAAAAACTCAAAAAGTGAAATTTACAAGTGCGCTGTATTCGTGAGGGTACAGATGCAATGAAATCAGTAGAAAGTAAGTCAATCTGATGGTAGGCCGGGTGCGCTGAAAGGTGCACGCCCGGCGTGAGACGGGGGAAAATCCGGAGGAAACGAATGTGCGGCTTCGCCGCACATCACGTTCAAAGGATTACCTATCGTCATTCTTTTTGTATACGAAAATGCGGAATGTGGGCGGTATTGCCCAGACCGAGGCGCAGAAAAGCTCAGACCTCTTTATGAAGTGCCGCTACCTCGATGAGATCACCGGAGGGCGCGGCATTGTCTTTGCCACCGGCACCCCCATTTCCAACAGCATGGTGGAGCTTTACACCATCCAGCGTTACTTGCAGATGTCGGCGCTGGAGGAACAGGGCTTACAGCACTTCGATAGCTGGGCGGCGAACTACGGCGAGACTGTCACCGCCATCGAGCTGTCTCCCGAGGGCACCGGTTACCGGGCCAAGACGCGGTTTGCCAAGTTTTATAACCTGCCTGAGTTGATGTCCGTTTTCAAAAATGTGGCGGACATTCAGACGGCGGATATGCTCAAGCTCCCCGTGCCGGAGGCGCATTACCACAATATCGCCTTGAAGCCATCGGAGTATCAGAAAGAGATCGTGGCGTCTCTGGCGGAGCGCGCTGAGAAAGTCCGCAACCGCGAGGTGGACAGCAGCGTGGACAATATGCTGATGATAACCAACGATGGCCGCAAGCTGGCGCTGGACCAGCGGCTCATCAACCCCATGCTGCCCAGCGCCCCCAACAGCAAAGCCGCCAAGTGCGCCGAAAATGTGTTTGAGATCTGGCAGCGCACCGCTGACAAGCGTTCCACCCAAATGATTTTTTGCGACCTGTCCACCCCAAAGGATGACGGAACCTTCAGCGTTTATGATGATATTCGCGCGAAATTGCTGGAATTGGGCGTTCCCGAAAACGAAATCGCCTTCATCCACAACGCCAAGAGCGAGGTGCAGAAGAAAGATCTGTTCGGCAAAGTGCGGAGCGGTCAGGTGCGTATCCTGCTGGGCAGCACCCAGCGCATGGGCGCCGGCACCAACTGCCAGCAAAAGCTCATCGCCCTGCACCACCTCGAATGCCCGTGGCGTCCGTCCGACCTTCAGCAGCGGGAGGGGCGCATTATCCGGCAGGGCAACGAAAACCCGGAGGTAGACATTTACAGCTATGTCACCGAGGGCACCTTCGACGCCTATCTTTACCAGCTTGTGGAGAGCAAGCAGAAATTTATATCGCAAATCATGACCAGCAAATCGCCTGTCCGCTCCGCCGAAGATGTAGACGAACAGGCGCTTTCTTATGCCGAGATCAAGGCGCTGGCCAGCGGCAATCCGCTCATCAAAGAAAAAATGGACCTCGACATCGAGGTATCTAAGCTGAAATTGCTGAAATCCAACCATTTGAGCCAGCGGTACGCGCTCGAGGATGCAATCAGCAAGACCTTCCCTAAAAATATTGCCGAAGCGAGGGAACGAATCTCCGGCTATGAGGCCGATATAGCCGCGGTCAAAGAAAATACCCATCCCAATGGGGACGGCTTCTCTCCGCTTACGCTGGCGGGCGTCACCCATGCCGACAAGAAAGAGGCGGGTGCGGCGCTGCTGACCATGTGCCAAACGATGCTCTCCCCGGAGGCGACACAGATCGGCAGCTATCGCGGCCTGACGCTGGAGCTGGCGTTCGATACCTTTGCGCGGGAATACCGCCTGACCATGATCGGGCAGCTCCGCCACACAGTCACAATGGGCACTGATGTGTTCGGCAACTTGCAGCGCATGGACAATGCGTTGGAGGGCCTGCCCATCAAGGAGCAGACTTGCCGGGAGCAGCTTTTCAACCTGCAAACGCAGTTGGAAACCGCAAAGGCAGAGGTACAAAAGCCGTTCCCCCGCGAGGCAGAGCTGAACACCAAAACGGCACGGCTGGAGGAATTGAACACGCTGCTGAATTTAGACCACAAGGAGCCGGAGATCGTAGACACCGAGCCGGACGAGGATCAAAGACCGCCGGAGCGCCG
>UQMQ01000125.1 GCA_900542245.1 uncultured Eubacteriales bacterium | reverse complement strand
GTTCTTACCTTACAGCAACGCCGCAAACATCATCGGCAGCACTATTATAACATACATTCCGTATAAGTAAAATATTTTTGGACAAAATACCTCTCGAAAGGAGTGATTGCATTGAAGAAATTAATTCTCATTCTGATGATCATCGGCGGGATCAACTGGGGCCTGATCGGTTTCTTTAACTATAATCTGGTATCCGGCATTTTCGGTGCGCAGCTGGCGGTCGTTTCCCGCATCATTTATGCGGTTGTCGGTCTTGCGGCATTATACGGAATTACCTTTTTATTTCAGGATGAACGGCGCCACGCATAGCAAAACCGCCCAAGGCCTATCGCTTTGGGCGGCTTTTTGTTTTATCCAAGAACCGTTTCTTCCTGCACGTCCGTCAGTGTCTCTGAGGAAAATATCTCCGCGGCAGTTTCCTCTGCATCCTGTGCAGTATCGTCTGCAAAACCAAAATCGTCAGCGCCGCGCTTACCGTCCGCAGCATCCTTGTCGTCTGCAAGGTCCGCATCGTCCGCAAGTACGCCGTCCGCATCGCAAAGCGGTGTGCAGTCCGCACTCCCGCAGCTGCAAGCCGTCGGCTCCTGCGTGCCGTCCTGCGGCATCCACTGCTCCCGCGCATTCCTGTGCGCCTGCAGCTCCTTCCCGAAACAATGGTTCAGAATCTGCATCAGGTTGAACATCTCCTGCTTCTGCAGCGTGATCCCGCGGCTCATGCGCGTATGCTCCGGATCCCATTCCCTAAGGTCAAACTTGGCATTGCCGCCGTTCCACTCGACGATATTGGCTTCTCTCGTCCACCCTTTCGCCGAATGTCCGTACACACCTAAGTGTCTGATGATCTCGAATGAAAAATCTCCCTCTCTGTTTGCTTGTCTTGGCATTTTAAACTCCCTTCCCGGAGTTTCCCTTTGCAGATCAAGCATAACATAATTTTCACTGCTTGTCAATATTTATCTGTATTGTTTTTACTTTTTTCTCTCATTTTTCTATCTACCCTCTATACGATCCAAAGCCGCCTTAATCTTCGCAGGGATCGCAGCACAGACCGCCTCCGGGATCGATGCGACAGAGACGCGCACGCCCTTGGCGAGCGGTACCAGGAAGATTCCCTCCTTTTCAAGCTCTGCGGATACTGCATCCGGGTTTGCGCATGGGATCGACACGAAGAAGCCTGCGTCAAACGGAACGATCTCAAGCCCTGCTGCCTGTGCAGCAGTCTCAAACGCCTTGCCGCGGCGCAGCAGCATAGCGCGGAAGCCTTCGCGCTCCTCATCCACTCTGGCTTTGAGCGCAGGATCCGCGTAAATCTTCGCCACGATCATCTGCGGCGCCCTTGCACAGTTCGACCATGACGCTCTGGACGAGAACTCACAGACCTGCCGGAACTCCTCGGCGATCTCCGGCGTCTTTGCCATGCAGATCAGCGCGCCGCAGCGCATGCCATACAGCGTAAAGGTCTTGGAGAAGCTATGCGAGATCAGCGGCAGCACCGTCTCCGGCAATGTTTCCAGAATCGGGAAGAAATTGCGCGGATCATGGTCATGCCCCGAAAATTCAATATAAGCAATATCGACGACCAGCGCGACCTTTTTGCCTGCGGTGTGCTTTTTCAAAACCGCCGCCACGCCCTGCCAGTCCTCGTCAGTCAAAGAATACCCGGTCGGATTGTGCGCCGGTGTGTTAAGAATGATGACCAGCCTGTCCTGCGCCGCGAGCAAGGCTTCGACCTTCTGCTCGAAGTCCGCGACATTGAACTTTCTTTCGTCGCTGAAAAATGCAAACGTCTCTGTGCCGCGTCCAAGCTCCTGTGCGATCGTATTATACGGTGCCCAGTACCAGTCAGCCACCAGAATTTTATCCCCACGCTCAGAGTAGTTCGCGATTGCGTTGCGCAGCGCCCCGGTGCCGCCCGGCGCCGCGACTGCTGCCGTATAAGACTGCGGCTTGAAGTCTCCGAACGCGTCCTTCAGCGCAGCCTCACGAAACGCAGGCACGCCGGAGATCGGCGCGTACTCCGCGAACTCTTTCGGTGTCAGACTTTGAAAGACTTCCGCAACGGAGGACAGTACGATCAGCTCTCCGTTATCATCGAGCAGTGCACCGATGGTTGCGTTGACGACCTTATCCTTGCCTTCCTTCGCGATCATCGCCTTCGCGCGATTGCTGATGCCAAAAATCTTATCCTCTTTTGGTATCGTTCTGTTTTGCTTTGCCGCAAAAATCATTCCATCCATGCGTTGCCTCCTTGATGCTAATAAAAATAATATTTAGTATAATATGTTTTTTTCGATTTTACAAGCGGGGATTTGTATGAAAACCAAAGTTTTTGTAAACACTAAAATCAACTGGAGGTGAAATCATGCGTCAAGCACAAAGAAAAAAAGAGAAAGATAAAGTTGCGATTGCGCTCATGCTCGCATTCTGCGTCATCGCCCTGACTTCCATTTTTACTATAAAATCAAATATCGACAAGATCAACGGCAGCGCGCAGCAAAATCCGCTCCCGGTCTCTGAGCAGGCCAGGACACAGACACCGCAGCCGCAGGCCAAAGCAGCGCAGACGGTGGACGAGAAGGATGCCGCGGACAGTCCAAAGACCGCAGATACGGCATCGGCAAAGGTGCCGACTGTAGACAGTGCGCAGAAATCCGATGCACAAAAGCCGGAGGCACAGACCCTGATCAAACCGATCAAAGGCAGCGACTATACCGTCACCAACCCATATGCGATGGATCATTTACTCTATTCGGTCACACTGGATCAGTACATGACTCACTGCGGTGTTGACATCGAGGCCGATGCGGATACGCAGGTTCTGGCCGCCGCAGCCGGAACGGTCACCGCGGTCTACACCGATGATCGCTATGGGGTCTCGGTCGAGATCACGCATCCAAACGATATGGTCACGATCTATTCAAATCTGTCGACTGATGAAATGGTGGAGGTCGGGGATACGGTCAAGCAGGGGCAGATCATCGGCGGCATCGGCGCGACCGGACTCTTCGAATCACTGGAACCGCCGCATCTGCACTTCGAAATGCTGCAGGACGGCGTCTACGTCGATCCGCAGGAGCATATCAAATTTTAAGTTTTCAAACGAAATCTTATAAAAAGAATTGAATTATTGTCCGCACAGTAGTATAATGTTCTTGCACAGTGACTTGCAGCCCTAGCCCGCTGATTTGTAGCCCTAGCCCGCTGATTGACGAGCCGCAGGCGAAGACAGAAGCGGGGCAGGTCTCACGCCAAAAAGTGCAGCGCTTTAGCGCGTGGCACTTTAAGGGACGAGCCGTAAGGCGATGGCAGAAGCGAGGCAGGTCTCACGCCAGAAGCGCAGCGCTTCAGCGCGTGGCGCTTTACGGGGCAAGGCGCAAGACGATGGCAGAGCTTAGAACTTATGTCACAATATTTTTCGAACACAGCATTAAAAATCTGTGTCTTAAAAGTTGGTGAACAAATGGACAAAAAAGAAACCATAAAAAACATAATAAATAACAACTGCGGTATCGCAAAAACCGCTGATTTTGTTGCTGAAGGACTTAGCAACTATGATGTAGCCAATCTATGCAAAGAGGGTTATCTTGAGCGCGTCAGACACGGTTATTACCACCTCGCCGAGCAGGAAGATATAAAGGAAGAACAGATGCTTGCCGCTCTCCTTCCCGAGAGTATCGTATGCGTAGAATCGGCACTGTTTTATTACGGCTACAGTGATTTTTCGCCCCGGCAATGGTCAATTGCCGTCCCCCGAACTTTTTCACGAACAAGACTGCATATCGATTTTCTGGCGACAAAGGTGTATTTTGTACAGCCTACCTTGTTTGAAATCGGAAAAACAAGCGAAGATTTTAACGGAGTGCAGCTTGCTGTTTATGATAGGGAACGCACCATTTGTGACTGCTTCAAATACCGTACAAAACTGGATAACGAATTGTTTAACAAGGCGCTCAATGCCTATGCTGCCGATAAAAAGAAGAACCTTAGCAGTCTTTCAAATTACGCAAAGAAAATGGGAGTTTATAAAAAATTGATGGATATCATGGAGGTGCTGCTCAATGGCTGATATCGCTGCTTTCTTTCTTGCACGGCTGAAAAAGAAGGCTACTGAAAGCGGCAGGAGCTATCAGCTCTGTTTGCAGCTTTTTTGTCAGGAAGAATTCCTCCGCCGCTTGGAAAAATCCAAATATGCTGAAAATCTCGTGCTAAAAGGCGGGCTGTTTCTTTATTCTTTGACTGACTTTGATAGTCGGGTAACGGTTGATGTGGACTTTTTGCTTCCACGAACACCAAATACACCGGAACAATTAAAATCCATTTTGGAAGATATTATCGCTGTTCCTACCGGCAATGATTTTGTAACCTTTGAAATCAAGGAGGTTACTCCGATTGCCGCCGCTAAAAAATATGCAGGAATCGGTGCCTCCATTGTTACCCATATCGCAGAAGAAATGGAAAGCATTCTGTCGGAAGATCAATACCAAGACGGACGATTACAGTATCGTTTTGAGAACAATGCAGAATTTTCTTGAACAGCCATTTATGGCGGCAGTGGAAAATAAAACAGTTACCGCGTGTTGGTCTGCCGCCAACAGTGAATGGATTTAATCGTTCGCTTCACGTCTTGCGCTGCTTTCCTCCCAGAGTTTTCAGCGTATTTCATCGCAAAAATTTCTGCGCATGCGGCGGCGGTTTCGCGGTCGCAAGGGTTTTCGCGCAGCAAGCCGGTGCACAGGCGCCTGCTGTGAAGTAAAAAAAAGAGAAATGCTGCAATTTCAGCACTTCTCTTCTATTCGTATATTCGTACATCATACCCTTACAGTCCCAAAAACAGGCTTGCCATCGCGAAGTAAATCGTCAGCGCCACCGTATCGGAAATAGACGATATGGCTGGATTTGCAATCAGCGCAGGGTCCAGCTTGAGCTTTTTGACCAGCAGCGGCACCATGCTGCCCAGCACCTTGGCGAAGATGACGATGAACAGCATCGCGCTGCAGACCGTCAGCGCAATCATCACATCGTAGCGGTCAAACAGGCAGATGCGCGCGAAATTGAACAGACTCAGAATCACACCGATGACCAGTCCGATGCGGATTTCCTTCCACAGGATGCGCAGGGCATCCGAGGTCTCCACCTCGCCCGTCGCCAGTCCGCGGATAATCAGCGTCGCCGCCTGCGAACCCGTATTGCCGCCGGTTCCCATCAGCATCGGCATATATGCGACCAGACAGATGATCTCCGAGAGCCGCGCCTCAAAGTTCGTGATAATCATGCCGGTAAAAATATAGGCGACCATCAGAATCAAAAGCCATGGCAGACGGTTGATGGCGTGCTGCCAGACCGAAACGTCCAGATAATCCTTGTCGGGGTCATCGAAGCTGATAACGCCGTTCATTCTTTCGATATCCTCAGTTGCCGCCTCCTCCATGACGTCCAGCACGTCATCGACCGTAATGATGCCGACCAGCCGATGCTCCTTATCGACCACCGGCATTGCCAAAAAGTCATATTTTTTGAAGGCTTCCGCAACGTCCTCTTTGTCATCATACACATTCAGCCAGATATATTCCGTATGCATGATGTCCTTGATCTTCACATTGTCATCCGTAATGACCAGCGTGCTCAGCGACACGATCCCGATCAGCTTGCGCCCGGCATCCTTGACATAACAGGTATAGATCGTCTCTGCGTCCATACCCTCGCGCTTGATATAGCCAAGCGCCTCGCCGACTGTCATTTCCTTTTGCAGGCTGATGTACTCTGGCGTCATCAGGCTTCCTGCGCAATCGTCCGGATAATTCAGGAAGCTGTTGATCAGCGCACGCTCATTCTTTGGCGTTTTTTCGAGGATCTTATCGACCAGATTGGCAGGCAGCTCCTCCAAAATATCGATTTTATCGTCGAAGTCAAGCTCATCCACGATGTAGCTCAGCTCCGTATCCGTAATACCGTCTACAATTTTCAGCTGGTCATCCGACGGCAGGTACGAAAACACCTCGACCGAAACATCCTTTGGCAGCAGACGATACACAACGACCGTCTTTTCGATCAGTTCCGGCTTTTCCAGCAGTTCCTCGAACATTTCCGCGATGTCGGCGTCGTTGTACTTGAGCAGCTCATCCTTGGCGAGGAAATACTTTTTTTCCTCCAAGAGCTGAAAAATCTTTTCCAGTGACTCCTTCATCGCTTCGTCGAGATTCATTAAAATATTCTGATCCATTGGAATCTCCTCCTTACGCACGCCCCGCCTCTGCAAGCCGTTCATGCGCCGTCCCCGGGAGATTCCGTTCTACGCAAAACAAGCAAAGGCAAGGCTATGCAATTTTACTTTTGTTGTGTTTTTCCCATCGGGCACACTATCCATGTCTTTGCTCCTTTCGTTTCGTTTCTGACTGAGGAAAACCCGCGCGCCGAACCGTTTTAGGCATGCCGCATGCGTCTCCTCTTCTAATCTATATAGTATACAACTTTTTGCCCGCTTTTTGCAAGTAAAAAGCAATCCTGCCGGCGAGAAAATATTTGCAAGACATTCCAGAGACAAATTGTCAAGGACTTTTTCATCAAATTCACAAAAAATCTAAAAAAAGGTGCCAGAAGCACTGTATGGCTCCTGACACCTCGTTTGACAGATTACATTTTTCCGTTCAGCAGGTCTTTGCAGAGATACGCATAGTCTGGCAGCTGGTTGATATATGGCTCCCAGC
>UQMQ01000124.1 GCA_900542245.1 uncultured Eubacteriales bacterium | reverse complement strand
CTGCAGGTATATCCAAGAGCCTTTTCAAAACATGCTGCTCAATGGTGCGATTTATTTTTATCACGCTATGAAAATTGTCCACGTATTCTTTTGCTCTTTGAAAAACTCGCTCATCAATGGCTAGGAAAGCATCTGCCTCCAGTTTATTCTGATCATTCAGATCGGCAAGAAAACAATTTTCGACAAGAAGACGATCTCCAAAGATCTCCTCCAAATTATTTTTAATGAACTGGATCACTCCTGTATTGCTCACGGCCTGCGGGCTTCTGTAGAGGATCACGACTTTTTTAACTGCATGCATCGTCTGTTCGCCTTTCTATAACTATACTCTCATGTACTCAGTATAGTATATTTTTCGGTTCTTCACAATGGGTTCAAATAAATTTAAATCCTATTATACTGTATTATTTTTGGCGTAATATGCCGTTTTGCACGATTTTTTGCCGGTTTTTATTGGCATACATGTTGCGTTAGATAAATATACCGAGCAGAAAAAGAAAGTTATCTGTCTAGGTCGCGTTCCGCTTATCTGCTCTGCACAAACAAAGAAAGGACGAAAAGAAAATGAAAAAGAAAAGGACATTCGAAATGCCGCATGTCATCATCGTGCTCCTCATGATCATGCTTGCGGTAGCACTGCTCACATATATTGCGCCAAGCGGTGCTTTCGAAAGAGTGTACGATCCCGAAACAGATCGAGACATTGTGCAGCCGGATCAATTCCACTTCCTAGATGAAAAGGACCCTATTGGTTTTCTGGACTTCTTCCAGGCAATTTATCAAGGATTTGTTGAAGGCGCGGATATTATTGCGGGTCTGCTTATCACTTGCGGCGTTATCAACTTTTTGGAAGAGACCGGTACTTTTGGTGCAGGACTTACCAAGATCATGGAGATCGCGGAACGAGAACGATCTTTTAAACTCGGTGTCATACTGATTTTTTTCGCGGCCTTTGCGGGCATGGGCATTTTAGGCTTCGGCGAAGCATCTTATCCGTTCTATGGCATTACGACGTCTGTAATCCTCGCGATCGGATACGACCGCGTAGCGGCAATGGCCACCATCATGATGGCGTCTTGCTCGGGCTGGGCGAGCGGTATGCTGAACATGTATACGACTGGTATCTCTCAAAAAATCGTAGGATTGCCGATTTTCTCCGGACTGTGGTATCGCGTGATTTGTTTCTGCGTGTTCTTCGTTCTGGCCTTATTCAGTGTGCTCATGTACTGCAGGAAAATCACAAAAGATCCTTCCAAGAGCTACATTGCGGAAGAATACGAGCGTCAGCTCAAAGGGGATGTTGAGATAGAGGGCATCAAAAATAAAGTACCTATGACACACAAGCACAGTTTAGCGCTTGGTATATATGTTGTTTTCTTGATCATACAAGGCTATTGCTGTGCGACCAAAGGTTGGGGCATCGGTGAAGTCGCGGGACTCTATATCATTTACGCAATTATCTTAGCGCTCATTTTCCGTGTCAGACCGAGTGATGCTGCGGAAAGCGTTATGCGCGGAGCGGCAAATGTATTAACCGCAGGTTTTGTTATCGGAATGGCGCGCTCGATTATGATCGTTCTTGAAAAAGGTGAGATTGTGGATACCTTCGTTTACTACATGGGCCAAATGCTTGAAGGCAAGGGACCGGCGTTTACGATCCTGCTTCTCTTTGTTTTCGTTACGATCTTGAATTTCTTTGTCGACTCAGGTTCCGGCAAAGCGGTCATGATGATGCCGATCATGAGCCCGTTGGGCAAGATCTTAGGCATCAATCAGCAAGTTATGGTACTGACGTATCAATTCGGTGATGGATTTACGGACTACTTATGGCCGGCAGGCGCGCTGGTACCTTGCCAGTTGTGCGGCTTAAAATATGATGTATGGGTCAAGTTCTCTGCAAGAGCGATGACGATTCAATTGGCCGCGGGTTACATCATGGTGCTGATCGCGCACCATATCAACTTAGGACCATTCTAAAGAGAGGTAAAACAGCAGAAATGAAAATTTTTATCAGTGCTGATATCGAGGGTGTCAGCGGAATTACGAGCTGGGAAGCGACCAGATATGGAGGGAAAGGATACGAGGCTGCCTGCAGGCAATTGTCATTAGAAACGGCTGCGGCTTGTCGGGGCGCGCTGTCCTGCGGCTATGAGGTCGTCGTAAAAGACGGTCATGAAGATGCAATGAATATAGACCACACGCTTCTTCCGAAAGAAGCGCAGCTTATCTGCGGTTGGACGTGTTCGCCGCTGTCTATGCTTGGCGGCTTGGATGATACGTTTGACGGAGTGATCTATATTGGTTATCATTCGGGCGCTTGGACCGATACGAGCCCTTTGAAACATACCTGCGAGGATCATGTATACAATTGGTTCAAGATCAATGGAGAATTTGCTTCTGAGTTTACGATCAATTCGGGTGTTGCCGACCAAATGGGCGTACCCTCCCTGTTTCTTTCCGGAGATGCAGGTATCTGCCGCGCGGCTGAAAAAGAATACCCGGGAATCGTTACAGTCCCGACGAAGCGCGGCTTGGGCGATGCCACCTGGAATCTGCATCCGGAAAAAGTGGTGGAAGATATAGAAGCTGCTGTAAGCAATGTGCTATCGAAACCTCTTCCTCCAGCGCGTCCGCTTGCGGACACTTATAACATGACAGTATGTTATAAGGAATTCCAAAAGGCTATGTCGGCATCATGGTTCCGCGGCGTCGAAAAAATCGATGATTTTACGGTTTCGTTTAACGCTGATAAACCGCTTGAGCTATCAAGATGCCGATATTTTATCGGATAACAGATCATAAACAGCAAAACGCCTCCGCGGGCGGATAATACCGGCCTGCGGAGGTGTTTTTGGGCTGGTGTACCTAGCGGCGCGCCGTCGGGCGTAAAAGCAAAACCTCCGAAAGACCACTGCTTGGCGCTTCGGAGGTTTTGGATATGATTTTGTTTTTTGCGCGTGCTTTATTTGCCGAGGATATCCTCCATTGCGCGCAGGACGTTGCCGTGCAGGAGCATGTCGATCTGATCTTCGTTGTAATGCTTGTGCATCGCGTCGATAACTTTGTCGAAACCGGTGTAATCGACCAGTTCTCCGGTCGTATCGATGCCGTCAAAGTCGGAACCGAATCCGACGTGCTCGATACCTGCTTTGTCGACCATATAATTGAGATGCGTGATGATCTGGTCAACGGTCGCGTAATGGGAGCCTTCTTTTAAGAAAGAGGACTCGAAGTTGATGCCGACCACGCCGCCTGCATTGCCAAGTGTCTTAAGCTGATCGTCCGTCAGGTTGCGTTTGTGCGGGCAGAGCGCCTTGGCACAGGAGTGCGTCGCCAAGAACGGCTTTTTGCTGTGACGTGCGACATCATAGAAACCGCCTTCGGACAGATGAGAAACGTCGATGATCATGCCGAGCGTATTCATCTTGTCGACCACTTCCAGACCGAACGGCGTCAGACCCTGCGCGTTCTGCTGCGCATCGTCGTAGCAAGGATAGCCCATGGAGTTTGGAAATCCCCAGAGGAGCGTGAGCAGGCGTACACCCATATCGTAGACCTCCTGAATCCTTTCGATCTTGCCGTCTACGAAGACGCCGTCCTCGATGGTCAGGAAAGAAGACAGATACCCTTCTTCGGCATTTTTGCGGATATCCGCTGCACAGTAAGCAGGGCGCAGGATATCCTTGTTTTCCTGCATTTCGGAAATGTAGTTTTTGTAAATCGACTTAAACAGGTCGTACGGATCCATGCTTTCCATTTCATGACGAGAAAGATAGATCGCAAAAAACTGTCCCATGCCGCCGTGCTCCTGCATCATCTTGAGATTCAGATGTCCCTTGCCGTCGCGCAGTGCGCGGTCTTCGTGCCGCCAGCACTCGATGAGTGTGTCGCAGTGCATGTCTAAAATTTTCATGGATTGATTCATACTTGCATACCTCCTGAAATCATTATATCATATTGGATATACAAAGAAAATAAGCAAAAAATATGCCACAGCAAAGTCGGCACGAAAATTGCTTTATATTTAATAGAAAAATTTAATAGAAAATCAGAGAAAGGAAGCATTACGCAATGAGGGAAATGAAAAAACTGCAGAAGACAGCAGGTGGACAAAAAGAAGAACTGCTGCGTGATACCTATATTGAGGTCGATCTTGACAAGCTGGCGGCAAATGTGGTGATGATCAAGGATATGGTAGGACCGGAGGTCGCGATCACAGCGGTCATCAAGGCAAATGGTTATGGGCACGGCGCATGGCAGATCGCACAGTCGATCATGGACGCCGGTGCGGATTATCTGGCTGTCGCGACACTGACGGAGGCTTTGGAACTGCGGGAGCACGCGATCGATGCGCCGATCCTGATCATGGGGCATACGCCGGACAGACTGCTTCCTCACGTCGCGGAGCAGGGTCTGACACAGACGATATTTTCTTTAGAACAGGCAAAGCTGCTCAACGAGCTGGCAGAGGGCTGCGGACGGAAGGTCAAGGTACACATCAAAGTCGATACGGGTTTTCACCGTCTGGGCAAGATGCCATCAGCGGATTATCTTGCGGAGATTCAGAAGATCTGTAGGCTGCCACATGTGGAAGCAGAGGGCATTTTCAGTCATCTGGCGCTGGTCAATCAGGAAGAAAACGAGAAGCAGTATCGGATGTTTACGGATTTTCTAGAGGAACTATCCGCTGCGGGCTGCAGCTTCCGATATCGTCATATCGCGGATAGCATCGCCTGTGTGGATTATCCGCAGTACCGTATGAATATGGTGCGTCCGGGTGCGCTGCTGTACGGCATGCGGGGTTACCATATAGGGTATTTGCCGGTCGAACAGTGTCTGACTTTCAAGACGGCGGTTTCGGAACTGCATGAGATTGAAGCAGGAGAAGGCGTCAGCTATGATTTTTTGTGGAAAGCCGGACGCAAAAGTCTGATTGCGACATTGCCGTTCGGCTATGCGGACGGATATCCGCGGAATCTCCGGGATAAGGGCTATGTCACGATCAACGGACAAAAGGCGCCGATCGTGGGTGTTATCTGTATGGACCAGTGCATGGCGGATGTCACGGATATTGCGGGCGTGCAGTGCGGTACGGAGGCGGTGATTTACGGGGACGGCAGTGACAGTTCAATGACGATCGACGAGGCGAGCAAGCTAGCTGGCACTAACAAAAATGATATTCTCGCTAGACTCTCGGCAAGACCGCCGCGTATTTACACAAAGAAGGCGTGACGGCAGCGAAAAGCAGGGCAGCTGCGCGGCATATGAACGACGGCATGCCATACTGGACGGGCGAGGCGGACGCACAAAAGACCGGAGTCGGACTTGCGGAAACAGGAACCCGAGTTTGACACCTAAATTTTAGAGGGCATTGGAATTCCAATGCCCTCATTGATTTTAGCAGTCAAAAACAGAACTGCCTCCGGTACAACACATGCATATGATTGCTCTGAACCGGTGTACTTCTCTTTTTTCTCTTGCACCGGAGGAACATATCCGCTCGCATACAGATGGCAGCTCTTAAAATTGTTTTTTTGATAACGATTGCTCTGTTCTAGGACTACAGATACTCTTTCAATCCGTGGACGGTCTTGTCACGTATACCAGTCATTCCGTCTGCGTGGTACAGGGAACTGATGATTGCTTCCTCAACAGCCTCCGCTGTTGCTTCGAAAACAGTGTCCATTTTATTTTCATAAAGATAAGCAGCCGATAAGATTTTTTTCTCGCTGTAATGAGGTATCCGATTGCCATTTGAGAATGCGATCGCAATATCACCGCTTCCGGTTCCCAGATAGGAGCCCACTCTTCCAAGGCTTATGGTTGATCTCTTCGCCATGCGGCGGAGCTGACGATCACTTAATGGTAAGTCGGTTCCTATCAACATGATGATGGAGCCTTTTTCCGGTCCTGACGGTCTGCGGGATTCTGTTCCTATCAGTTTTCCATCAATGCGTAGGTTTCCAAAAGATCCAAAATTTGACATGACGATAGCGCCAATCGTATATTTCTTTTCGTCTATCTCCACTATTCTGGATGCAGATCCTATCCCGCCTTTCATGCCCATGCAGATCATTCCTGTTCCGCCTCCGACAGCCCCCTCCTCAAATTTTTCTCCTGCTGTCTCTAACGCCTTACGAACATCTGCTTCAGTAAGATGCATGCCTCGGATATCGTTCAACTCTCCATCGTTACATTCTGTTACCACACCATTTACAGTGCAGGTCGTTACCCCAATATCCGGATTCTGCTCCAGCATATACCGGGTCAGTGCATTCAGTGCGGTTCCTACACCAAAGGTATTGGTCATAAGGATCGGTGTTTCTATATTGCCAAGTTCTTCAATTTGAATTAAGCCGGCACTCTTACCGAATCCGTTGATGACGGAAACCGCTGCGGGGACCTTCTCTTTGAAAAGATTTTCCTCATGCGGAAAGACTGCCGTAACACCAGTATGGATATGCTTTCCCTCATCCTGCAAGGTAACATGTCCGACCTTCACACCGGGAACGTCCGTGATCAAGTTTCGTTTTCCTTTTTCATATTTATTTTTCAATTCTACTTTACAAGATCTTGGTAAGCCCATTTTGTCCTCTCTTCTTTTCTATTTTTTGTAATATTTCTTTAGATGTATGCTTTTATCTCCTGATTTTTACATCTCTGTTTATACTTGTTGGTTCCCCGCTTTGCAGGGAGCCAAAATACTA
>UQMQ01000123.1 GCA_900542245.1 uncultured Eubacteriales bacterium | reverse complement strand
GTGAACATAACAGCGAATCGATGCCGTTATTTGGACCAAAAAAGCACTAGAAAACGCAGGTAAATCAAGGGCAAGATGGGCTTAAAAACCATGTATTTTCTGTCAATTCCTGCGTAGTTTTAAGCGATCGTGTATTTTTTTCCGCGGGATTTTCGCTGTACCTAAAACGGATGAAAATACGTCATATGTTCACTTTAAAAAAATGAAGTGAAAAAGAGCCCGCTGCGGGGCTCTGATTGAATATTCATGCGTTCATTTTATTCTGAAGAATCAACTTTTCACATTCCGTTTTGGACAAAAGTGCGCAAAACGAAATCAGAGATTTCTATGCGCACATGGCGCTCACCCATGAGCGCCGCTTCGCAAGGTGCTTTTGTCGATATTCCGGAAATATCGCTATGCGATATTTCCTACATAATAAAATAGGAATATCTTCCAATAAAGTATTCCAAACCGTTTCTTCATCAATATTTCCGTACGCATGCACGTAAAAGTTCCCAGTATCTTTGATAATTCTCCATGGAATGGAAGTGCTTTTTGATTTCAAGTCTTCAGAAAGCTGTGCGGCAAGTTCTCCAATTTGAATCACACACATGCAGCATGCATCTTGAAACATAAAATCATCTATAAATCGCTGGTAGGAAAAATCAAAGCTTTCCAGATTGTGCTGGATCCTCTCGCAGTAGCTAATCATTTTTAACAGAATGATATAATCACGCTTTTCGATAAAGCAGCACCTCCTCATCCGCAATACCCTTTAAAAATTCTTTGTCCGAAATATCGCTTGTGATCAAATCAACCGGCAGTTTCAATGCATCCTCCAATGCAAGGCGAAAACCGGTGAGCGCAAACAACGTGCGGATTTTACCTTTATCAACGTGTACATCGACGTCGCTTTTTTCATTGGCAATCCCCTTAGCGTACGAACCAAACAAATATAAGGAGTCAACACCGTATTGCTGTGCGATCGGCGTTACGATATTCCTGATTTCATCAATCGTATATTTTCCGCGCATACGCAAAACCTCCACTGTTTTCACATTGCAATGCCGTCTGCTTTGCGACAGGCTATCGGCAATTTTACTATGCGAATGACTGTGTAAATATATTCCAACACAGAAAGCGGATTTTTTTCTATCAAAATATTTGCTGCATCTAATGAGCATATGATCAGCACCAAATATTTTGTTAGAAAGCTCGTGGATCTGTTCCTGGCTCTAACCCAAGGCATCCGGTCACTGACTTTCAAAGCCTCTCGGTGCATCCGTCCATATCTGCCGATCGGGCTCTTGCTCATGGGGAAGTTTCAGCTTCGGGAGGTAGGAATCCCCAGCCGATGCACAGACCACGCATGCTATTCCATGCAGATCTCCACATCTTTGCCGCTAAAGGCCACGCCGTACTTGCAAATGTTTGTGATTCCTTTCGCCTGCATTTCAGCGGTATAGCTTTGCTCCTTGATCTGCTGCAGGGCCTCTGCTGCCAGGCTCTTTAAGTGATCGCAGTGTTTCATCGCTTTCAGTTCTATCAGAATACCGGGGAAATCATTCTCTTTTGGCATGAGCTGAATGTCATAGCGTCCGTATCCGGATTCACGATTGGAAGTCACGTAGTAACGGTCACTCATTGCAGCGCACAGACCCAGAACCAAACCATGATAAAAATTTTCTCCGGCGGTATCGTAATAGCTGACAGACTCCCTGAGCAGCTTGTGCAGTTCTGTCTTTAATGACGAGACGTTTCCGGTATAAAGCGCTTCCTGTATGGAAATCGACGCTGCAGCAGAGATAATTTGGCTGAACTTTTGTAAAATTTCCTTGTTGTAGATCAGCCGTATCTCGCGATTCGGAAGTGCGACCTCGCACATAAAATCCCCAGTGACAGATAGTCCTGTATCCAAGGCTTTCAAATACCCTGCGATCAGCAGGAAGCTGTAGACGGAGGACGGATTGCTTCGGATCTGCGGATATATGACGCTGGTGTCAATATAGGTCACGAAGGATTCTCCCTGCAATAGCCGCTGCAGCCTGTCGTAGATCTCTTCCCCAGCCTCGGTCAAGACTTCTCCGATGATCTCATTGCTGCCGGTCGACTGCCAGTACGCGCCGGGACGGCAGTCATTGCGAAAATAGTTGATCACCGACCATGGATTAAAAATTTCTGTCTTGCCAAAGCAGTAACCGTCATACCAAGCCGCAATTTCCTCCATCTTCTCCTCAGCGTGGTAATAGCGGGCCATTTCACGCACTTCGTCGGCAGTAAAGCCAAAATATTGGCTATATTTATCGTCTAGGATAGAGTTGATGGTCAGATTGTTCAGCCCGCTGAATATACTTTCTTTGGCTACTCTGAGGATGCCGGTCAGAAAACCAAAGCTGAGATGCTTGTTATCCTTCAGCCCGCCCGAAAAAAGATTGCGGACAAAGAGGATGACCTCATCATAAAAGCCTCGCAGATGGCCCTGCTGGATCGGTGTGTCGTACTCATCGATAATGATGATCGGCGCTGTGCCGTAAAATTCGTGGAGCATCTTGGAAAGCATCTGCAGCGAAATTTCCAGATCGTTCCGATCGGCTGTACCATCGACAACACGCAGGTAGTAGAGATAGTCAGCATTCTTCTGCGGATCATTCAGCTCGGCATGCCGCTTGAATTCCAAGGTAATGTTCTCAGAAATGCTGCGGTACGTCTCGGCCCAGCTTTCTTTTTTCACGTCCTTAAAGCTGATGAAAATGACCGGATATTTACCTTGAAAGGCTCGATACTTTTCTCCGCACGCCCAGATTTTTTTATCTTGGAAGTAAACTGACGTATCCTCTGCAGTTTTTTCAAAAAAAGTGCGCAGCATATCCATATTGAGGGTTTTGCCGAAACGACGCGGCCGGGTAAAAAGAGAAACCATCGGGCGCTCATCCAGAAAATCTTTGATCATCAGCGTCTTGTCCACATAGTAATATTCTTGCGCCAGGCGATAGTCAGAAATACCGATCGGCAGAGAAAGTCCCGGCTTTCGATTTTGTTTTTTGTATGCGCCGGATTTCACGCGATGATCCTGTGGCCTAGGCGTATCGGCCGGAATGAGCCAGCTGCGGCCTTGCTTTTTGACCCCGGCAATCTGCCCGTTCTTGCACATTTCGCTGACCCTGCGTGCAGTCAAATGCCACCGCATCGCAGCCTCTTTAACATATATCATTTCATCCATAGCCGTATCCTCCAATGAACTTGCTTGTTAAGAAGTATTATACCAGTCTGAAAGAATAATATCAATCAAAAGAAGAACAAAATCAATCATACTTTATATTATTCCGAATAAAGTGCAGCTGTATCTCAGCGCAGGCAGTCGGAAAGACACCTCCTGCTACTCTACGTGATGCGGTCGCCAAATCATCATCATTGTAACACGGAGGTTTTATTCATGTACGAAAGTTTTTTACCTACCCTTGGTTGAACCAAGGGGTTATTTGCCGCTAAAGCACACATCAGAAAATGCAACGTAAAATGATGCGCATTTTTTTACGTTGCATTTTCGATGTGCATATGATACGATAACAATATACACAAAGCGTGTCGCGGAGGTTATCTATGAAAGAAAATAAATTTCTGGAGTTTAAATCTGAAATTACAAATACCTTTTTAAAAACCGTCAGTGCATTTGCAAATTTTAATGATGGTGAAATTGTATTCGGCATCACGGATCACGGAGATGTTTGCGGTGTTGCAGATCCGGTGCAGAGCTGTTTGGACATCGAAAATAGAATTAATGACAGCATTTCTCCGAAACCGAACTTTACGCTGCAGATCGCAAAGGATGAAACCATACACTTAGTCGTTTCCAAAGGCCCGCATACACCGTATCTTTACAAGGGCAAGGCCTATCGCCGCAGCGATACCGCCACGATCGAGGTTGACCAAAACGAGCTCCGGCAGTTGGTGCTGGAAGGAAGCCACCTATACTTTGAAGAATTAGATTGCCACAGAGAAAATCTTCAATTTCATATACTGCAGGAAAAACTTTCGCAAACCCTCCGGATCGAAAATTTGACTGACGATATTCTGCGAACGCTTGGCTTTTTTACTGCACAAGGAAAATACAACAATGCAGCCGCAATTTTTGCTGACAAAAATGATTTTTATGGTATCGACATTGCCCGCTTTGGCAAGTCTATCAATGAAATTATGGATCGCGAAACTGTCAAGGGGGAGTCTGTTTTAAAGCAATATGATGCAGCCGTGGAGATGTATCGCAGATACTACCAATACGAAGAAATTTCCGGTATTGAGCGAAAGCGGGTCATGCTGATACCGGAAGACGCATTTCGAGAAGCAATTGCAAATGCCCTAGTACATCGCGATTGGGACATAGGCAGCAATGTAAGAGTTGCCATGTTTTCGGATAAAATCGAAATCACCTCACCGGGAGGCTTGCCTTCCGGCCTGACTGCCGCCGAATACTTAAACGGCGAGATCTCAAACCTGAGAAATCCGATTTTGGGCAATGTGTTTTTTCGCATGCGTTACATTGAAATGTTTGGCACAGGGATCAGGCGCATCTTACAAGCCTATGAAGCATCAAAAAAGAAACCGCAGTTTACAGTCTCAGAAAAAGCGATCTGCGTAACACTGCCTGTACTCACAGCCGGTTACAATATCAGTGCCGATGAGGAAGCACTTCTGCAAATTTTGCAGGCAGGCACCCCGCTTGCAAGCAGCGAGTTGGCACACAAGGCAGGATACAGCAAAGCAAAAACCCTGCGGCTTCTCACGCATCTGATAGAGGAAAATTACGTCAAAGGGCTCGGCAATGGCCGCGGAAAAAAATACACAATCGCTTAAAACTACGCAGGAATTAACAGAAAATACACGGATTTTAAACCCATTCCGCCCTTGATTTACCTGCGTTTTTTGACGCTTTTTTGGTCCAAATAACGGCATCGATTCGCTGTTATGTTCACCTTCAGCTTTGGCAGTGCATTCGCGACTGTCTCCTGGACAGGCGAAGCTACTAGCAAGTATTTAACGGAAGGCGCAGACTACAATGCTGCTCTCAACTATGTAGAAGCAGGCAATACTGCAGCAAAAGGTGCTGAAGGCATCACAGAGGCTTACAGAGCAGAGCTTACTTCTACTGCAAAAGCAGAATTAAGGTATGCGAAAAAAGAAGGTACATTCTATGCTCCGGAAAAAGCTGCGGCAGTTGCTGCCATCGAAGCTTATATCGAGGCTTTGAAAACTGTAAAGACAGCAAAGGATGCTGCCAAGCTGAAAGCTGATCTGGAAGACAAAGTTGGTACTTGGGATGGCATAAAGCTTACTGAAAAAGTAACCAGCGACAAGAAATTAGTATCTCTTCCGACTCAGGCATTGGTAAGAGCGCTTGCTGTTGCTGCAAAAGATGATGTAACCACTGCACCTGTTGCCGTCAAAGCTACCGAAGCTGGTATTGCAACAGTACAAAAGGCTGTGGGCGGCGCTACTGCTGGAGATGCGACCATTGATCTTACAAAAAAAGCAGAACGTGCTGGTGATGACGATTTATATCTGCCAGGATACGTTCGCTTGACTAATGGCAGTACCGGTGATTTCGATAAAATTGTTGCCGGGACTACGGATGTAAGTACACTTAAAGTTGATGGCACAACTAACTTGCAGACACTCTTTGCGGCTGACAGAGCTGGAAAAACGAAAGCGGCTGCTGTTGTTGACTGGTTCATGGATAATAATTATCGTGTAGCTACTGATTTCACAACAGGTACAAAAGCATTTTCCACTGCATTAGTTGTTGCAAATAACGGTTACAAAGACACCTTCGAAAAAGCCGGTGATGCAATCCAGCTTGAAATCGACAAATATGTAGACAAAGCCGATGAAAACACTAGAAGAGGTCTCGGCTTGTCTGAAGCAGAGGGAATTGATACTTTAGTAAAGAAAATCAATGACTTCCAGAAAACTTACAAAGGTTTTAATGACTCTTTCTTAAAAGACACTGCATTCAAAGCTGCAATTAAGGGCGATAAAAACAAGGGCTTAGCTGTGAATTACTTCGACCAGTACTACTCAGAAGTATCTGTTGTTCCGGAAGTTAAGAAATTAACCGATGCTGACAAAGCGACTGTGATTGCATTGTACAAGAAGGTTATGGCTTTAGAAGATGCTTACACTGATACTTGGGATTATGTATCAACCAAAGCCGATCCTGTAGATGCTGCAAACTATGCGTGGGACTTCAACAAAGTGAAAAATGCTTATGAACATTTCTTAAAGGCAGACGTAAAGGCATTTAACGCATTGGATAAATTTGAGGAAGTTACAAAGGGAAGTGTAGAAGGCACTACCCAGAAGTACTACTTCGATGCAAGCGAAAAGAATGTTGGCGCAGTAAAGGCTCGGAGAGCTGCTTATGACGCTTTAGTGTCCAACTATGGCTATGCAGATCTTAACAAGACAGCCAGCGGTCTCCTTTATACCAAAGCAGCAGAAGAAGAAGCGCTGATCCTTGCTGCAGAGCACAACCAGGGTGCAGACGCTGCTTATGACGTAAAAGACACCAAGAAGCTGCAGGCTTACCTGAACAACGCTACGCTGAAAGTAACCACTAAGGCGCTTGGCAACAACAAGATCAGAGTCAATGCTAGATTCGACGCTGAAACTTACAAAGACATCGTAGCAGAGTGCGGTAACGACTACACTATCAGCTACAAGTTCTATCAGAAGTCTGCAAAGGCTACTTCCTTCAAGGGACCGAAGGAAAAGAGCAGAAACTACATCACTTACAGCAAGGCTTCCTTAAAGAAGGGTACAAAGTACAAATTCCAGTGCGGCGTAGTCATCAAGGATGCACAGGGTAACGTA
>UQMQ01000122.1 GCA_900542245.1 uncultured Eubacteriales bacterium | reverse complement strand
TTCCAGACCTGTAGGCAGATTCGTAAACCATGCTGCTACATCATCATCTGCATTCATTGCAACAAATTTTTCATTTGTTAAAGTGATTGTCACTTCATTGGTTCCTTCCAGTGCAGTTCCAACTGTGCCGCTGATAGTTACATTGGCAACAGTCGCAGATGCTGCAGGTGCAGGCTTTGCTGCGATTGCATACTTTGCATCTGCATTTTCTGTTACTGTCACTGCAGCATCTCCTGCAACTTTTTCTGCCGGAATTGTGATGGCAATTGCTTCTGCCTTCGCTACTGTCGGTGTTCCACTGATTGTGATAACTGCCTCAGTCGCATCAGCGTCTACATTTGCCTTGATCTTAGCTTCCAGACCTGTAGGCAGATTCGTAAACCATGCTGCTACATCATCATCTGCATTCATTGCAACAAATTTTTCATTTGCTAAAGTGATTGTTACTTCATTGGTTCCTTCCAGTGCAGTTCCAACTGTGCCGTTGATCGTAACATTGCCAACACTTGCAGTTGCTCCTTCCGCAAACGCCATGCTTGGCATGAAGCACGCAATCATCATGATGCTCATGAGTATTGCAAATAGTTTTTTCATTTCTTTCTCCTTCCTATTCACCGTAGGGCTGTGTTTCGTGTGCGATCGCAGCGCGGCACTTCCCTTGGGTGATTATTTTTTTATATTGCCGCCGGGTGCGCAAAGGCTGCCGCCAGCGGGTCTGAAAATAGGCACCTCGTTTTTCGATACCGGATTGGTTCTTTTCGTCGTACATTGTCAGGTATTAGATATCGTCTTATGCTGCGACTGCTCACTCCTTTCTCGGCGCATATTTACTTTCACCCCCATAATACCACCTTTTTCTATGGATTTCAACACTATAGTTTGTTTTTTATATACTATAGTATTTTGTATCGATTGTTTCAATAATTTAGCCTTATTGTGGAGTTTTGTGTTTCAGTGAAGGAGGGTTTATATGAATGAAAGTTTAGTCACGCAGCATACTGCGAAACGGGTCCGACAATTACGTCTCGCCAAGGAGTGGAGTCAGGAGAATCTCGCCCTTACTGCCGATCTCTCTGTTGCGTATGTCGGTCAGATCGAGCGGGGCGAAAAGGTTCCCAGCATCGAGACCATCGGTAAAATTTGCGCGGCATTGGAGGTCTCACTTCCATATTTTTTTACGTTTGATGAAACCTGGGACATCGATGGTCGTGTTCTCGTTGCGACCGACTCCGTCGTTTCCTCTATGAAAGCCATGCCGGCGGGACTGGCAAGCCGCGTCGCACTGCTGGTAGAGGAGATCAAAAATCTGACCGCAAAAAGTTGATAAAGCAGACCCCGCAAGGTCTGCTTTTGTGATGCGCATATTCTTTTTCTGTTTACCCTTAAATCCTCACAAAGTTGATATTCTTGCCCTGCGCGCTGAATTTCGCTTCGTACTCGGTCATGTAGGTGCGCGAGGCTGCCGCATATGTGCCGAGCGCTGCCGCATCGCCATGCAGGTCGCGTGTCATCTCGATGACCGGGTAGCCTGCCGCCGCGATCTCCTCGAGGGTGAAAGCAAACAAGCCCTCGTTGTCTGTTTTGAACTCGATAAACCCGCCCGCCTCCAGCACGCTGCGGTAGTTGGCAAGGTTTTTGTGATAGGTCAGCCTGCGCTTGGCATGGCGCGCCTTTGGCCAGGGGTCGCTGAAGTTCAGATAGATGCCCGCAAGCTCGCCCGGCTCGAAATAGTCGGCAAGATCATGCACATAATCAATGAAAATGCGCAGATTCTCCATCGACTGTTCCTCTGCCTTTTCGAGTGCGCGCAGCACCACCGACGCCTGTCCCTCGCAGGCGATAAAATTGCTGTTTGGTTCACGCTCGGCATGGGCGGTGATGAACTGCCCCTTGCCGCAGCCGATCTCCAGATAAATGGGGTTCTCATTTCCGAAGATTTCCCGCCAATGTCCGCGGCACGCGCGTGGGTCCTCGATCAGATAGTTCGCGTTCGCCTCGATTCGCTCGTCTAAATTTTTGATATTTCTCTGGCGCATAAATACTCCTTTACCATGGCGCGAAGTTCGCTTCGATGATAATGACCGCCAGAAATGCTGCCTGCATCGCAAACGCCGCATAGTCTCTGCCCTTGAGCTTCATCTCGTGCATCCGGGTGCGGTGGTCGCCGCCGCGATAGCACCGCGCCTCCATCGCCATCGCCAGATCCTGCGCGATCCGGAACGCACTGACAAACAGCGGCACCAAAATCGGGATCAGATTCTTCGCACGCTGTATGATCGAACCGCTTTCAAAATCCGCACCTCTTGCCTGCTGCGCTTTCATAATTTTGTCGGTCTCGTCCAAAAGCGTCGGAATGAACCGCAGCGCGATCGTCATCATCATCGCGATCTCATGCGCCGGCAGACCGATCTTTTTGAACGGGGAAAGCAGGCGCTCGATGCCGTCCGTCAGACTCAGCGGTCTGGTGCAGAGCGTCAGCATCGAGGAACCGATGATCAAAAGAATCAGACGCACCGCCATAAAGACCGCCGTCCGAATCCCCTCTCTGGTGATGCGCAGGAAGCCCCAACTCCAGAGCACTTCGCCGTTGATCATAAAGATGTTCAGCGCAAACGTAAACAAAAGCAGCACCAAAATCGGCTTCAGACCGCGCACGATGAACGACAGCGGCACCCTTGACACTGCAATGACGATGCCCAGCACAACCGCCGCGATGCCAAAGCCTATGAAGTCATTGACGATGAAGAGCTCGATCAGAAAGAGCAGCGTCGCAATGATCTTAACACGCGGGTCCAACTTGTGCACCCATGAATTGCCCGGATAGTACTGTCCGAGCGTAATATCTCTAATCATAATCCGTATTCTGAATAATTCAGCCTTTCGTTCGTTTTTCCTGCAGCGCCTTGGCGATCGCCAGCGCAGCTTCCTTCGTGTCGAGAATCGTAGGCGGCAGCGCCATGCCCTTTTCTCTGAGCGTTTCCGTAAACTCCGTAATCGGCGGCAAGTCCAGCCCGACACCGCGCAGCAGCTCCTTCTGGGCGAAAACCTCCTGCGGCGTACCTGTGGTCACCAGATGTCCGCTGTCGATGACAATAACCTTGTCGGAGACTCTTGCGATGTCCGCCATATTATGCGAAACCAGAATAATGATATTGCCTGTCCGGCGGTGCACCTCCTGCACCATATCCAGCACATCGTGATGCGCCTTCGGATCAAGCCCTGCCGTCGGTTCATCCAAAATCAGGACCTCCGGACGCATCGCGACCACGCCGGCAATCGCCACGCGGCGTTTCTGCCCGCCGGAAAGCTCAAATGGGGAGCGTTCCTTGATTTGTTCATAATCCAGCCCCACCAGCTCAAGTGCCTCCCGCACACGCTCATCGATCTCCTGCTCGGACAAGCCTAGATTTTTGGGTCCGAATGCGACATCCTTGGCGACCGTTTCCTCAAACAGCTGATACTCCGGATACTGGAATACCAGCCCGATGCGCTTGCGGATCTCTACCATGGAAACGCCCGGTGCAGTGATATCCACATCGCCGACGAGCACGCGCCCGCTGCTTGGCTTGAGCAGTCCGTTCAGATGCTGCAGCAGGGTCGACTTGCCCGATCCGGTATGTCCGATCACACCCAGCAGCTCGCCGTCCGCAACCGTAAAATTGATATCCTCCAGCGCGATCTGCTCGGTCGGCAGCCCCTTATCGTAAATATGTGTTAAATGTTCTACTCGTATTGACATAGGTATGTCACCATCTCTTCTTCTGTAATGATTTCGTCCGGTACCGCTATGCCGACAGCTCTAAGCTCGTCCGCCAGCTCCACGATCGGCGGCACGTCCAGATTGACGGATTTCATCAGCTGTCCCTGCGCAAATACCTCCGCAGGCGTTCCGTCCAGCAGGATCTTGCCTTCGTTCATAATGATGACGCGATCCGCACGCACAGCCTCCTCCATGAAATGCGTAATCAGAACGACCGTAATGCCCTCCTGATGCAGCTCATCGATAATCGCCATGATCTCCTTGCGACCTTTCGGGTCCAGCATCGCCGTCGGCTCGTCAAAAATAATGCAACGCGGTTTCATTGCGACCACGCCTGCGATGGCGATCCGCTGCTTCTGTCCGCCCGACAAAAGATGCGGCGCCTTGTTCTTGAACTGCCCCATATTGACCGCTTCCAGTGCCTGATCCACCCGCTGGCGGATTTCCTGCGGGTCCACGCCCAGGTTTTCCGGTCCAAAAGCCACATCATCCTCGACAATTGCCGAAACAAGCTGATTGTCCGGATTTTGAAATACCATGCCCGCCGTCTGTCTGACATCCCAGATATGGGCGTCATCCTTCGTATTATAGTCGGCGACCAGAATATCGCCCTCCGTCGGCAGCAAAAGTCCGTTCAGATTCTTGGCGAGCGTCGACTTGCCGGAGCCGTTCTTGCCGATGATGGCAGTGAAGCTGCCGGGTTCTATCTCAAAGGAAACACCGTCGATCGCCTTTACCATCTCGGCGCCTTCTTCTCTGGTATATGCAAAAGTGATGTTCTGCACACTGATAATCTTATCCAAATGAAAGTTCCTTTCTGTATTTCTGTCTTTCTGTGAGCGCGCGCATGCTTACACAAAAAGGCGGCTCGGATTCTTTTTGCGTCTGCGTCTGTCTGCCATCGTGCCGATCACCGCATAGAGCAGATACAGCACATGGAACACCGCCACAGCCAGCACGATATAGGAGAGCAGATAGCCCGGTTCCCCAAACCTGGTGCCGAAAATATCCCACAGCACGACCAGCGGCGACCCCTCGGACGCCTCATTCATAAACATGTAATTCTCCCCGGTCAGCTTGTCGAAGAAATAGATCGGAACCATGAGCAGCAGCAATATGCCAGCGGTCTGCCATAGCCCGCGATAGGTCGGACGAATCTCTCCGCTGCGGTATCGCATGATAAAGTAGCAGACAATCCATCCATGAAAGACGAAGCTGTGGATATTCATAAAGTTCCAGAACGGATAACAGGTCCAGTTGCAGAACAGCAGCGCCGCCATAGCCCCCGGCAGGAACGCAAATGCGAACATCTGCCCCATCAGACGCTGCTGCGGCATGCATGCGTCGATCAGCATCCCGAAGATCGCGAAGCTGCACAGATGCAGCGGCAAATACTGCATCATCGGTGCGTCCATAATCAGCAGTACGATATCTTTATAAATCTCCGAGAGCAGAATCAGCACCGCAAAAATCCTGCGAATGCGCAGTCTGTCGATTTCGTCCTCTTTTTGATAGTGCGCGGAGAACCAGACCACAGCCGCTGCGATGGCGGCAAGCCAAATCAAATGCCCCGGTGCATATAAGTGAAATCCGATGTCCAGTCCCTGCTCCAAAATCTGATATTCGCAGATAAAAAAGTTTTTCATGCGCTTCCCCGTTGTTCCCCGTTTTGTTCTTGATGCTTTCGCTGCCTGACCCTGTGACGATGATCAAAGACCATTTTATTCTATCATTCCGCGCCCCTAATGTCAAACAAAGTTCCGTTTAGAGCATCTTTTTCTTCTTGAAATACAGGATCTCGACGATCACGATCAGCGCACTGATGACGATGACGCCCAAATAGGCATATTTCCAGCCGAACTCCGGCATCTGTGGGAAGTTCATGCCGTACCAGCCCGCAATCAGCGTCAGCGGCAGGAAGATCGTCGTAATGATCGTCAGCATGGTGATGACGCGGTTCTGCTGCGCGTCGATCTGCGCCTGGTACAGGCTGCGGATCTGCATCAGATACTCCCGCAGCGTTTCCGTATGGTCGTGCAGACGCTCTGCGCGTGCTGTGAAGTGTTCCCAGAAGCGGCGCTGCGACTCCGGCAGATAATTATCCAGATTGCTGCACATCATATCCCCGACATTCATCAGCTGTTCATAATAGGTATGCAGCGAGGTCAGCTTCTTCTGATAGCTGACGATGGTCTCGTCGAAGGTCTCCGGGATTTCCTCCAGCAGCTGGGTCTCGATCGTGCTGAGTCCATCCTCCAGCGCTTCCAGCTGAAAGACCTCCTCCCGTATCATCGTTTCAAACAAGAGCAATAAGAACTGCACCGGCATCCGCATATCGCCGCCGCTCTGCAGCACCTTGGTGATCATCGCCTCCAGCATAGCCGCGCAGTCCACCTCTGAAACCGCCTCGGTCTGCGCCTCCTGTCTGCAATCCTCCGGGAACAGATAGCAGCGCGTCTCCTGCAGATAAAAACCGAACGCGATAGCCGCGCGTCCCTCGATCGGCGGCACCCGCATCGTGCCCAAAAGACAGGTCGGATACTTCTCTATCTTGCAGTAGCGGATCGGTGACAAGCTGCCAAGCAGCGCACTGCTGTACGGCAGATTCTCCCTCTCCGCCAGCGCCCGAAACTCCTCACTCGACATCAGCAGCGTCTCCACCCGCTTCTCACCGTTTTTATCAGTCACCGTAAATTCCTTCATATCCTTATCTTGCCCCCATTCTATCGTTATACAAACGCCCGCGCATCGCACCCTCACTGATTGGTATACCATATTTTCGCCCGAAATGCAATACAAAAGCGGCCCCTCGCGGAGCCGCCCATCATTTGCGTGTGCAAAGACGCCGGATTTTTCGTTATGCACGGCGCACGATGCAAGGTCAAATGCGCAGAAAAAACCGCCTGTGGCTAGGCGGCAAGTCGGCGACCCGCGGAGTGTACTGAAGTACATGAGCAGGGAAGCGCGACGCAGTCAACAACGCCACAGACGATTTTAGCAAGCATTTTATTCGATGATTTCTGTAACGACCCCAGAACCAACAGTCCTGCCGCCCTCACGAATCGCGAATCTCAGTCCCTCTTCGATCGCGATCGGGGTGATCAGGCTGATCGTCATCACGAT
>UQMQ01000121.1 GCA_900542245.1 uncultured Eubacteriales bacterium | reverse complement strand
CGTCTGCAAGGCTGTTTCCCTCAAGGAGATATTGATGTCTGCGAAATTCCTCTGCAAGTGCCTTGCAGATCTTCTTAATTTTTTCGGCATGCACAAGCCAAATCGATAACCAGCGGCTTGCTTCGCGGCGCCGTCCATAACAAGGATGAAAAGAGATAAAAAAAACGAGAAATATCTGCACTGCGGGCTTTCTCGTTTTTCGTCTATTATATTATATGTAAATTTCGCTGTGTGTAAGGCGGCAGCGGCGCGCCTTACGCAGCTCCTCTGCCGCATGTGCCGCGCAGGGCGCACCTACTAGCGCGTTGGGGGGCGGTAAAAGCGGCCGTTGATCTGCTCGGTATTGATGACGTTGATAAAGGCTTTTGCGTCAATGCTGCGGATCGCTGAGATCACCGCTTCGATCTGCTCTCTGCCGATGACGGAGTAGAGAATATGCCGCTCGGCGCCCTCATAGCAGCCCGTTCCCTCCAGCAGCGTCGCATCGTGGTGGGTCAGCTCGCGAATCTTGCCGTAAACGGCACTCGGCTGGCTGGTGATGATCAGCAGCGTCGCCTTCTGATAGCGCTTGAACAGGACCTGAATGATCTGCGTGCTCGTATACTGATAGATAATCGAATACAGCGCCTTGTCGAAACCGAACAACACGCCCGCCGTTCCCAGGATCACAACATTCGACAGCAGGATATAGTTCCAGGCATCGATACCCTTTTTCTCGGAGTAATAGATCGAAATGAAATCTGTTCCGCCGCCGCTTGCACCATTGAGCAGGCACAGGCTGATGGCGGTACCGTTGATCAGTCCGCCGAAAACCGCGATCAGCAGGGTATCATAGGTGATCGTAATGTCCGGAAACAGGTCCGTCAAGATACCGGACAGAAATACCACGTAGAACGAATACAGCGTAAACCGCTTGCCGATATACTTGAATCCGATGAATGCCGGAATCAGGTTTAATGGCAGATACAGTGCCGAATACGGGATTTTGACATGGAAAAACACGTCCGCGATCTGCTGCAGCAGGATCGCCAGTCCGCTGAATCCGCCGGGGAACAGTCCTCCGGTCCGCACAAAGCTTTTTAAGTTAAAAGCAATCAGCACAGATACCAACGTCAGGCTGATAAACATGATTGCTTCTTTCTTAAACCCATTTTTGAACTCGTTTTTCATCTCTCCTCCATTCTATCCATCTGCAGCACAGCATCGACCGTAAAGCTGCAAAAGCTGCTGCCTCCCCGCTTCTGCTATGCCTGCACCTCCGGCAGTTTGCAGACATCGATCCAGCCGATCGCTTTGGAGTATTGATACAATTCCTCGCAGGTCAACTCGATCGCACTGTTGTCACTGCCGCAGGCCGGAAACACTGTTTCGAAGCGCTTCATCGAGTCATCGCAGTAGATTTTGACCTTCGGATTTTCGATTGCAAAGGCACAGACGCCTCCAACTGCGTGTCCGGTAAAGTCCAGCACCTCGTCCGCCGTCAGCATTTTCGCCTTGAAGCCGAAGGTATCCTTAAACTTGCGGTTGTCTATCTTGGTATCTCCCGCCGTCTGAATCAGAATGCAGCCGTCCTCACCGTCTTTGAAAGAGAGGGTCTTGCAGATGCGTGCGCCCTCGACGCCGACCGCGATCGCAGCCAGCTCTACCGTCGCACTGGAAACCTCGAACTCCATGATTTTATCTTCCATGTTATATTGTCTGAAATATGCTCTTACCTTGTCTATTGCCATCTTCCCGGCTCCTCCTGTTTTATTTTGTTGTCGAATTGATGATCGAATTGTCAAATTTAGATTATACGCCTCTAAGCAAGTCACGTCAAGAAATCGCCGCGCAAAAAAACAAAAAGAAAACCTCTTCCCCGCACGCGCGGCGGTTCTGAGGTTTCCTCCTGATATTTCCACTCTAATTCTGTTTACGTTTTCTTTGTCTGTCCTCTTGCCATGACAGGAACAGACAGATGCTCAAATATGATACCGCCAGAGGAACTGTCAATGCCAGCATGAGCCCATACCACGTCGCGTTATGCTTCATCATAAACATGGCAATCACCATGGCGACGGCAGCCGAGATGTAGAAGGCTGTTCGATCAAAGCCCTTTTTCAGCGCGTAAATCAATATGATGAGCGACGCAACGATCGGTAAAAACATAAAGAACAGCTGCATGGTTTCTCCTTTGACCTTAGTCCTTGATTTCGATTATCCCAGCTGGATGACCTGTGCCACGATGACAAAAATCATGCCAAGCAGATACTGCAGACCAATCAGCGGCAGGATCCATTTTGCCCACTTCGACCAAGGCACTTTTGCAAGTGCGAGACCTGCCATGAAGTAGCCGGAGGTCGGTGTGAAGATATTGGAGATACCGTCACCTAACTGGAATGCGATACAAGCGGTCTGTCTGGTTACGCCTACCAGGTCTGCCAGCGGCGCCATGATCGGCATGGAAACTGCAGCCTGACCGGAGCCGGACGGAACGATGAAGTTGAGCAGGCACTGGAAGATGTACATACCGACCGCAGATACCATTGCCGGGAGTCCCTGCAGTAAGCCTGCCGCACCGTGCAGGATCGTGTGCAGAATGTTCGCATCGTTCATAACGATCAGGATACCTCTTGCGAAACCTACAACCAGCGCACCGCCTGCGATATCAGCCATACCTTTGGCCAGAGCGTTCGCATAGCCGTTAAAGCCAAGCTTGCCGATAAACGCTACGATCATCGACATACCGAAGAACAGTGCCGCGATTTCATCCATGTACCAGCCTTCTTTGATAACGCCGTAGATCAGCAGAATGATCGATGCCAGGAAAACAAGCAGGATCACTTTTTCTCTGCCGCCGAAAGCCGGAAGGGAATCCAGGTCTGCGACATCCTCTCTGGTCTGGTCGAATTCGTACATCGGAGAAAGCTGCGGGTTCTTTTTCACCTTGGTCGCGTATAACATAACTACAATCGTAGTCATCACTACCATGCAGACATACATCGCGATACGGAACGACATGCCGGATAAGAGCGGCAGCTGCGCGATACCCTGCGCGACCTGAATCGTGAACGGGTTGATGAACGCACCCGCGAAGCCTGCGCTCGCGCCGCAGAGCACGATCGCCACACCGGTGATACTGTCATATCCGGCCGCGATCATCAGCGACACGAAAATCGGAATGAATGGGATCGTTTCCTCTGCCATACCGAATACGGAGCCGCAGAGGGAGAACAGGAACATAACGATCGGAATCAGTAACAGCGTCTTGCTCTTCATCGCCTTGATCATTCTGCCCATGCCGGCCTCGATCGCCCGCGTTTCCTGCAGGACTGCCATTGCTCCGCCTACGAGGAAGATGAAGAAAATGATCTGCGCGGATTCCTGCATACCTCTCGGCACTGCGGTCAGGAACTGCATCAGGCTGACCGGTGTCGGGTCTACTGCATGATAGGTCTCCGGGTCAACAACGCTTCTGGTCTGTCCGGTTTCCGGATTCACAACTACATCGTGATAGTCATACACGTTCGACGGAATGACGTAGCTCAGTAAACTAAAAACTAAAATAAGTGCGAGTAAGAGTATGTACACGTGCGGTACAACAAATTTTTTCTTTTCCATAAAATATGCCTCCTTATTTATATTTATGGATACGAAAATCCGCAAGGCGATCTGAGTGGAGTAATCACGTCTCCAGATTTTGTATAGTATATTTTATCACAATTTGATCATTTTGTGAACACGTTTTTATCAGGAAATTTTTGAGAATGATCATTTTTATCAAAAAAAACGGGATTTTGTTGTCCGCCTCCCCCAAATTTCCAGCTTTTTTCTTTTATTTTTTGTTTATCAAAACAAATTCACAATATTGTTTTTATTTCATTTGACAATTTTATCACAGCCTGCTACAATCTTGATATTGCTTTATTTATTTTACTTCACCTTTTGTTACTGATGGGAGGATAATTTTATTATGGAACACAATCGCAGTACCTGGGGCAGCAACCTCGGTTTCCTGATGGCGGCTATCGGCTCCGCGGTAGGTCTGGGCAACATCTGGGGATTCCCCTATAAGATGGGACGCTCCGGCGGTTTCGCCTTTTTGATCGTTTATTTACTTTTAGCAGTCTTTGTCGGTTTCGTCATCATGACCTCTGAGCTGGCTTTGGGCCGCAAGACAAAACTCGGTGCGGTCGGCGCTTATCACAAGGTTTCGCAAAAGTTCAGCTGGATCGGCTGGCTCGCCGTACTGGCGCCATTCTTGATTTTGAGCTTCTATACCGTACTCGGCGGTTACTGCATGCAGTACCTGTCTCTGAATCTTGCTGAACTCAGCTTCGGCCTGCAAAAGCTGTTTGCCATCGATCTGGAAGGCGGCGCGACCTTCAGCGCGATGCTGACCAACCCGTTCGGCTGCGCGATCTTTACGCTGCTGTTCCTGCTGATCTGCTATCTCATCAACAAAGGTGAGGTTTCGGACGGTATTGAGAAATTCAACAAAGTCGGCATGCCCGCTTTGTTTTTGATGCTGGTCATCGTCATTATTCGTGCGGTCACACTGCCGGGCGCTGTCGAAGGTCTGAAATTCATGTTCAAGCCGGGTTACGCGGTCGAGGCGGGTTTCATCGAAGAAGCGCCGTCGCTGCTCAATGTCGTTGCTACGGCAGGCGGGCAAATGTTCTTCTCGCTGTCGCTGGCGATGGGCGCAATGATCACCTATGGCTCCTATCTGAGCAAATATGAAAATCTCAAAAAAAATTCCGTCGTCATCGTTGTCGCGGACACCTGCATGGCGCTGATGTCCGGACTGGCTGTGATTCCGGCAGCGGTCGCCAACGGTATCGCCAACGGCGTCCCTTATGATCAGATCACGCTGAGCGGTCCGAAGCTCTTATTCGTCACCCTACAGGACGTATTCGCCGCAATGGGCGATATCGGTCCGTTGTTCGGCATCGTGTTCTACCTGCTGGTCCTGATCGCTGCCATCTCGTCTGCAATCTCGCTGATCGAGGTCGTGGTCGCTTTCTTTGTCGACCGCGCCGCGCTCAATCAGAGACCGGCAAACAGACCGCGCGTCGTCCTTTGGGTATGCGCCGCAGTCACGATAGAATCGCTCTTGGTCGCGATCGACGGTCTCGGTGCTTCCGGCGTCTTTACGTTCTGGGGTACCGACAACTGGAACGACAACTTCCTGGACTTCATGGACTGCTGGTCTGAAGGTATCGCGATGCCGCTCGGCGCGATGCTGATGGCGCTGATGATCGGCTGGGAGCTGCGTGTCGATCCGATCCTCGAGGAAATCGATACCGGCAGTCAGAAAAGCGCAGGCTTTGACATGTTCTACAAGATCTGCATCAAGATCATCACGCCGATTGCCATGGCCTTTATTTTCGCAGGCTCCATATCCGGCTTCTTCACGCAGATCGAGATCGGCAGGCTGGATGCTGAGATCATCGGTTACATCATCGCCGGTGTGATACTGGTCGTCTTCTGGTTCGTCGCACGAAGCGGATGCAAAAAATCTTGATTTTTACAGACGAGGAATGTCGAAAACTACTTGCCGCAGGGCGGTTTTTCGTATAGAATCATGGTACACGTAAAAATACCCGAAGAAAGGCAGGCGGAGGATCATGACGAAACTGGAACGAGAGGCGATCGAGCTGACACAGGAGTGTCTGCATCGATTTTGGCAGCAGCAGGACGCGAGCTTCGTGCTTTCGCATCTTGCGGAGGACGTTATATGGATCGGCGCGCAGAGCGATGAGTTTCTGATCGGACGCGAAAAGACAACGCAGGATCTCAGCAATGCGATCAAGCAGGTGCCGCCGTGCGTGATTTTGAATGCCGAATTTCATGCCGCGGGCAGCGGCACCCGTTTCTGTACGGTCACCGCCAAGTATCTGACCTCTACCGCCAGTGAGGCCGACTATTTCCTGCAGGGGCAGCAGCGCTGTACCTTTGTCTGGGAAAAGACGCCGGAGGGCATGCAGATCCGGCACATCCATGTCTCCAATCCGATGGGTGAGCTGCAGCTCGCAGAGGGTGAAGTCGTGCCAAACACGATGGGTAAGCTCGCGCATAGCTATATGCAGAATGAGCTGAAGCGTCTGGCTGAGCGGCGGCGCCTCAATGTGCTCGGTGACAACGGGTCACTGTATTCTGTACCGCTGACAGAAGTCATGTATGTGACCGCCTTCGGCAAGGATACGATTGTAGTCTGCGGCGAAAAGGAGTTAGTCTCCAAGATGGCGATCGCCGAGATCGCGAAAAGCGCCGAAGGGCTTTTGATTCCGATGCACCGCAGCTATCTGGTCAATCCGGATTACATTTCCTCGATGGAGCGTTACGCGGTGGTGCTGCTCAACGGCAGCAAGCTACCGATCCCGAAGAAAAAGTACAACGAGCTCCGCGAGCTGCTCCTGCACTATTACGAGTCTACAGACAGGTCAGAATAAGCAGCAGCACAGCACCGGGCAGACCGAGAATACCGACGATGATCGCGTTGAGGAAGTTCAGCGGGATCATCAGCCCCAGTCCTGCGCATACCGCGTTAAAAATCAAGATAATGAGGCCGCCGGCGATGCTGTTGAGTACCAGCTTCAGCACCAGCTTGAGCGGCCATAAAAAAATTTTGCCGACGATAAAAATCAAAATCACTGCGCCTGCATAGGTCAGCAGGATACCGAATTGTTCTCCCATGTTTTCCCTCCTTTATATATTATGATATTCTCATTACGCTTATATTCTTCTGCGCATACGAATCACGCCTGTGGACAACGCAGCTTTTCTTTCGTATAAATTATGCTATCTTGGAATAAAATAGAATGAATTGTCCCATAATACCGTTAAACTACGCAGAAAGGTGTGATTCTCATGAAATGGAAATCCCTATCCTCCGTCTGTTCCGATGACGAAAT
>UQMQ01000120.1 GCA_900542245.1 uncultured Eubacteriales bacterium | reverse complement strand
CCGATCGCGGGTCTGCATCTCGTACACTGCGGCGGCAGAAGAGCCGGCATCGGCGACCGCATCAACGAAGTCTATGATCAGGTCAAAGCAGCAGTCGGCGACATTCCGTTCCTCATGGAATATACCTTCGGCGAGTACGGCTATGAAGATGACGGACGCAACACCTGCGGCGGCTTGATGCTTTCCTTTACCGCTTTTGGTAAATAACGCCGCGTGAACTGCGCATCCGGCATGTGAGAAACACAGACAGCAGATTATCAAGCCGGACAGAAAGCTGATCTGAAACCAAGCATAAAAGCGTATTTGTAATTCGTGATGGATCGTAATCCATAAATCATGCATACTAAAAAGGAGTGTATCACAATGAAGATGATTATTGATGGAAAAAAAGTAGACAGTCTCAGTGGAGAAACCTTTGACGTAATCAATCCAGCAACCGGCAAGGTCATTGAGAGCGTTCCGAAGGCAACGGCAGAAGACATCGAACTGGCGGTCACTGCCGCTGTCAAAGGGCAGAAGGAATGGGCTAAGACATCGGTTACGCAAAGAGCGGATATTCTGTACCGTTTTGTGGAAATCGTTGAACAGAACAAGGAAATGCTCGCGCAGACCCTCTGCGCCGAAAACGGCAAGCCGATTACCGAGGCGAGAGCGGAGATCGGCAACATCAGCATCGCTTTCCCTGCTTTCGCGGAGCACGCGAAACATTTTTACGGCACGCTGATCCCGCAGGGCACCGAGGCCGGACAGGAAACAACGCTGCAGCTGGTTACCAGAGAACCGATTGGTGTGGTTGCCTGCATCATCCCGTTTAACTTCCCTTGCGACTTATATGATCAGAAAGTCGCGCCGGCTCTGATGATGGGCAACGCGGCAATTGTACTCCCGTCCTCCGACAACCCGCTGACTTTGATGAAGCTGACCGAAATGCTGGTTGAAGCCGGTGTTCCGAACGGTGTCATCCAGTGTCTGACTGCGCCGGGCGCTGTCAAGGATGCCGCGGTAACGGATCCGCGTGTACATCTGGTTACTCTGACCGGCAGCACAGAAGTCGGTATCGGCACCGCGAAGCTGGCAGCCGCCAATCTGACTCACACCGCGTTGGAGCTCGGCGGCAATGACGCGTTCATCGTACTGGATGACGGCGATGTGGATCTGGCTGTGGAAGAAATGGTATGGGGTCGTATGTACAATACCGGTCAGGTATGCTGCGCAAGCAAGCGTTTCCTGATCCACAATTCGCTGAAAGACGAATTTACAAAGAAGGTCATCGACCGTATCAAACAGCTCAAGGTTGGCGATCCGCAAAAAGAGGATACGCAAATCGGCTGCCTGATCAGCGAAAAAGCTGCCATCAAGGTAGAAAAGGAAGTGCAGCTGACATTGGAGCAGGGCGGCAAGCTTCTGCTCGGCGGCAAGAGAAACGGCGCATACTATGAGCCGACCGTCATCACGGATATTCCAAAGACCGCGGATGTCGCCAAGGATATGGAAATCTTCGGACCGGTCGTCTCCATCATCGGCTTTGATACCGACGAAGAGGCCATCGAGATCGCGAACAACTCCGTCTTCGGTCTGTCCAGCTGCGTATTCTCCAGAGACCAGAAGCGTGCCTTCAAGGTTGCAGCGGCGATGGAAGCCGGCGGCGCGGTTATCAACGGCGCAAGCTTCTTCAGATCTTTCGAAATGCCGTTCGGCGGCTGGAAGCACAGTGGCATCGGCACTGAGGGTGTCCTCTCTACATTTAATGAGATGACAAGAGTCAAGACGATTGTACTCAAAAATGTACTTTAATCACGAAGCATTGGATATGCGCGCGTAACGAAATACAGATCGCTGCGCGCCTGCCGCGCGGCAGGCGCGCAGCAAGATGATTGTATCGTGATGTCGGAAATATCGCGCCGCGATGTTTCCTGCATCACGGAAAAGGAGGAAATCTATTATGATGGGAAGATTAAGAGCCATGCGCGAACCGCTGAAGTACGTGCAGGGTCGGAACGCATTGTTGAAATTTCAAGAAGAAATGGGCTACATGGGAACGCGCTGGCTGTTCGTTTGCTCCAAAAGCGGCTATCAGGCTTGCCATGATAAGCTGGAGGAAAGCTTTGGACAGCGTGAGGATTATCGCCGCTATGAAATTTTTGGCGGTGTCTCCAGCCACAGCGAAATTGATAAGATGAAAGCCATCGTAGAAGAAGACAAGATTGATACGGTCGTCGCGGTTGGCGGCGGCAGCGCGGTAGATACCGCCAAAGCGACTGCTTTCTATACCGGCAAGCATATCGTCATCATTCCGACGGTTGCCGCTACCGATGCGCCATGTACCGGTCTGTCCGTCATCTACAACGATGACCACAGCTTTGATAAATACCTGTTCTACCCGACGAACCCGGACGCAGTTCTGGTTGACACCGTTGTCATCGCCAACGCCCCGGTCAAATTCCTGATCGCCGGCATGGGAGACGCGCTCGGCACCTTCTTTGAGGGGCGCGCGTCCATCCGAACCGAATCGGCAAGTCTGGAGGGAACCGGTATTACACGCGCAGGACAAGCGCTGGCAAAGCTCTGCTATGACACGCTTCGCGCGTACGGCAAGCAGGCTGTGGAGGCGTGCAAGGTACATGCCGTCACACCTGCGCTGGAGGCCATCGTGGAAGCGAACGTCTATCTCTCCGGTGTCGGCGCGGATAATGTCAACTGCGCTGCCGCGCACTCCTTCTATAACGGTGTTACCGCGCTCGGCATCGCGCATGCGGATCATGGCTGCTGTGTCGCCTTCGGTACTTTGGTACAGCTCGTTTTGGAGGGCGCGACCCAGGAGGAATTTGATGAAGTGCAGAACTTCTGCCTGGAGGTCGGGCTGCCTGTTACACTGGCGGAAATCGGCGTGACCACCAAGGAACAGATTGCTTCCATCGCGGAGCATGCCTGCGTACCGGGTGAAACCATCCACAACCTCGCGGGCGATGTCCAGCCGATTGAATTGTACGACGCGATCCTGCAGGCAGACGCTATGGGAAAACGCGCGCTCGGTCAGACAAGCTGCTAGCGCAGGCGTAAAAGCTCATAAAACACGAAGAAAAAAAATAATACGCCCCGCCTGTCTTTTGGTATATATCAAGGCACTATGTCAGGGCATCGGGCAAAAAAATCACACACAAACATGACCTGTTTGTGTGTGATTTTTTTGCATCAACCGCTGTTTTTTGCTATGTGCATGTATGTCCGCTTATCCGGTGTACCCCAGCCCTCTGGATATCTCCTGGGCGATCTGCATGACGCCCTCAGCGATTTCGGGAATTTTTTCATCAGGAATCTGAATGGTGCTGCCACTGGCGCTGATGGCGGCGACGATTTCTCCGCAATAATCATAAATCGGCGCCGCGATGCAGCGATTCCCGATCTCATATTCCTCATGATCCATCGCCCAGCCTTGGCTTCGTACCTTGCGCAGCTCCTCCTCCAGCTCCTGCAGGCTTCCGATCGTATGCGGCGTGAAACGGATGAAGCTGCAGTCCTTTAACCGCGCTTCAAGCTCTGCCTTTGACAGTCCCGCGAGGAGAACTTTTCCCAAAGACGAACAGTAGGCATGCATCCGCAGTCCAATCTGCGAATACATCCGCACCGTCGAAAAGACGTCCATTTTCTCTATGTAGACCACATATTCTCCGTCCAAAACGCCCAGATGTGCCGTCAGACCAAATCTGGCGGCAAGCTTGGCGACATACGGTCTGGCTTCCGTCTGCAGCTCCAGACTATTGATATAGCAACTGACTGCGTCGATCAGCTTCAGCCCGATCTTATAGCTGCCCTCATCTGTCTTGGCGAGGTAGCCGCGCTGAAACAGCGTCTCGATGATGCGATAAGCTGTGCTCTTATGCAGACCGACCTGGTTTGCGATTTCCGTCAGTCCCATCGGACGCCCTGCTTCTGCCACTGCTTCGATGATATCCAGCGCTCTGTCAATCGATTGTACTCCCTTATCTTCTGTCATAGGCTCCCCCCTGCTTTTCTTTTCCTTTCCTATACTGTAACACAAAAGTTAAAAAAATAGCAAGAAAAAATTTTAAAATTTCCCGCTTTCCTTCCATATTTCTCATTGCGAAGCGTCCGCTTTTATTGTATACTGAATGGACATGGAAACTTAGGGAGATGTCTAAAAGCATAACACATGAGGACATCTGCCGTCCCGCTCCGGCGGGCGTTCATCTAAAGGAGGGTTGATAATTCTAAAATGGAACAGAAATACTTTAAGGTCAAGGCGGGACTGAGGAATTCCGCTGCGGTGTCCTTTTGTGTTGGGACGCTTGAAGGTTTTATGACCTGGGTAAAATATGAAATCAAAAACCACAGCTCGGACAGATTCCGGGCTTTTTGTGATGCGCTGACCCAGCAGACATCGAAATTAAATCATCAGGAAGGAGCCATGTACGCGAAATGATTGAACTCAGACACTTAAGAAAAGAATTCGAAGATGTGACCCCGCTAGAGGACATCAATGTCACCATCCATTCCGGCGACGTAATCTCCGTCATCGGACCTTCCGGCACCGGCAAGTCCACCCTGCTGCGGTGCATCAATATGCTGGAGCCGCCGACCTCCGGCGAGATCATCGTGGACGGGCAGGTCATCAATGATGGCAAATGCGACCTCAATGAGATCCGTAAAAAAATGGGCATGGTGTTCCAGTCCTTCAACCTGTTCGGGCACCTGACGGTCATCGAAAACATCATGAATCCGCAGATCACTCTGCTCGGTCGTTCCCGGCAGGAAGCCTACGACAAAGCGATGTCCCTGCTCAACACCGTCGGTCTCAGCTCTAAGGCTCTGAACTATCCGGAGGACCTTTCGGGCGGACAGCAGCAGCGTATCGCCATCGCCAGAACACTCGCCATGGACCCGGATATCATTCTCTTTGACGAGCCGACCAGCGCCCTCGATCCGGGTATGATCGGCGAAGTACAGGCGGTTATCCGCATGCTGGCGAAGTCCGGCATCACGATGATGATCGTTACCCACGAAATGGATTTTGCGAGAAAGATCGCGAACCGCGTGTTCTTTATGGACGAGGGCGGCATCTATGAGGAAGGTACGCCAAAGGAAATTTTTGAACGTCCGCAGAAGCCGAATACCATCAAGTTTATCAAACGTCTTACGTCCTTGACGTACAAGATTGAAACCGTCGATTACGACTTTACCGAGGCTTACGACGAGCTGCAGCAATATGCGGAAAAGCTGCTGATCGAAAATGAGCGTATCAGCGATTTGCAGATCGCGCTGGAGGAGATCGTCGTCAACAATATCATGGAAAACACCGATGCGCCGCAGGTGCTGGTTCGCGTTGACTATTCCGAAAAGCTCGACCTGCTCACGCTCAGCATCCGCTATCAGGGCGACCACCACGATCCGAAGGATTCGGACAACGAGCTGTTCCTCGAAATGCTCGAAGAACCGACTACAGAGCTGATCGACCAGATCATCGAACCTGCCTTCGGCATTTACAATAATCTGATCCAGATCAATTTCAGATGGGAGGATGCACAGTAGGATGAAAAAAATCAGACAATCAAAAAAAAGCGTTTCGCTCCTGCTGACGCTCCTGGCAGCAGGTCTGCTGTTTGCCGGCGCTTTTTCGACCGCCTGCGCTGCAGAATATCAAAAAATTTCCGATCTCAACGGCAAGAAGATCGGCGTCCAGACCGGATGCCTTTATGAAACACATATCGCGGACGAGTGTCCGGACGCGGAAATTCAATATTTCACGATGCCGCAGGACATGATTTTGGCTCTAAACTCAAAGAAGATCGATGCTTACCTCATCGAAGAGGTCGGCTATTACGCCACAGCGGCAGCGCATCCGGAGCTTGCGGTTCTGCCGGAAAGCGCCGGACTCTGCGAAGCGGCTGTCATCATCGGAAACAACGAAAAGCAGGAAACGCTTTTAGCGCAGATGAACGAATTTATTGCCAGACACAACAGCGACGGTGACGGCATGCTCGACGAAATGTACGACTACTGGGTCAAGGATTTCGATGCGGAAACCAGCAAGACCGAACAGGGCGGCTTCAGCGGCGAGAACGGTGAGCTGATCATCGCCTGCGAGGGCGGCTACGAGCCCTTTTCGTACGTCAACGAGGAGGGAGACTGCGGCTATGATGTGGACTTCATGTATCGGTTTTGCCGCGAATACGGCTACACACCGAACATTCAGCGTGTAGCCTTTGAATCCATCGCACCCGGTGCGGAATCCGGCAAATATGACGTCGGTCTGAACATCATCCTCAGCGATGAGAGAGACGAGAATGCCTGCCTGTCGGACGTGTACTACACCTGCGATATTTTCATGGTGGTACCGGGCGAAAACGGCGAAAAGCTTGGTTTCTTCGCACGCATGAAGGATAACTTCGAGAACACCTTCATCAAGGAGAGCCGCTGGAAGCTCTTTGCCTCCGGCGCAGGCATCACCCTGCTGATCACGCTGAGCTCCATCATCCTCGGCACGATCATCGGCTTCGCGGTCTTCATGCTCTGCCGCAAGGGAAATCCGATCATCAACGGCGCGACAAACGCCATGCTCTGGCTGATTCAAGGCATGCCGACGGTTTTGCTTTTGATGATTCTCTACTATATCATCTTCGGCTCCACCCGGCTGAGCGGCACGCCGGTCGCGATCGTCGGCTTCACGCTGATCTTCGCCTGCGCGATGTACGATATGCTCGCGGTAGGCTTCGGCGCCATCGGCAACGGGCAGTATGAGGCGGCTACCGCCATGGGCTACAGCAACAACCAGAGCTTCTTCAAGATCCTGCTGCCGCAGGCGGCGAGACACTTCCTGCCGATCTACAAAGGCGAGGTCGTCACGCTGATCAAGGAAACCTCGGTCGCAGGCTATATCGCCAT
>UQMQ01000119.1 GCA_900542245.1 uncultured Eubacteriales bacterium | reverse complement strand
TTCATTCTACCAGAGCCTGCAAGCTATGTCTTCTTTTATGCTCTTTTCAATTTGCGCAAGTTATTGTACATTATCGTTACGAAAGTATATACCAGAGATATTTTCAGGAGAGATTAAAGCCGTTAGCGCCGGGTGATCACCCCCTATGGGCTGTGTTCACCCGGCGCTAACAGTAATGTGCCGCTATTTTCAATTGTATAATCACACCGGTTCAAAGAAGGTGTCCGGCTTATTCGGGTCGAAGATCTCGTTGCAGGTCATCACTGTGACCAGATCTTCGGTATCGCTGAGGTTGATGATGCTGTGCGTCCAACCGGGGATCATGTAGACTGCCTCGATCGTATCGCCGGAGACTTCAAACTCTACGATCTCTCCGGTGGAAATGTTCCGCTCCCGGATCAGTCCGTGCCCGTGCACGACGATGAACTGTTCCCATTTGGAGTTGTGCCAGTGCTGCCCCTTGGTGATGCTGGGTCTTGAGATGTTGATGCTCACCTGACCGCAGTCGGCGGTATGCACCAGCTCGGTGAAGCTGCCGCGCTCGTCGCAATTCATTTTCACGGCGTACTTGAACTTCTCCTTGGGAAGATAGGTCAGGTACAGGCTGAACAGCTTTTTGGCAAAGCTGCCATCGGGCATCTTGGGCATCAGCAGCGTCTGCGGCTGCGTTTTGAATTTTTCCAGCAGTGACACGATCTCGCCGAGGGTGACCTGATGCGTCACCGGGACATAGCAGTATCTTCCCTCTTCCCTTGCAACTGCGGTTACACCATCGAACTCACAGTGCTGCTCCCTGCCCTCCAGCAGGTCGAACATCCCCTCCACGAGGTCGTCGATATAAAGAAGCTCCAACTCGGTGGAGGGGTCGTTGACGGTGTATGGCGCGTCGTTGGCGACCGCCCAGCAGAAGGTGGAAACGGCGCTGTTGTAATTGGGGCGGCTGTGACCCATCAGGTTCGGAAAACGATAGACCGCGACCCTTGCCCCGGTCTCCTTGGCGTAATCGAAGAACAGCTCCTCGCCTGCCTTTTTGCTGCGGCCATACTCGCTGTTGCCGAATCGACCTGCCAGCGTAGCCTGAATGGAGGAGGACAGCATAATCGTTGCCTTGTTGCTATGCTTTTTCAGGCAGTTCAGCAGTTCGGAGGCGAAGCCAAAATTGCCCTTTATGAAATCCTCCGGGTTCTCCGGACGGTTCACACCGGCGAGGTTGAAGACAAAATCCGCTTTGCAGCAGTATTCGTCCAGCTCTTCGGCAGTGGAGGCAAGATCATACTCGAAGATCTCGTCAATGTGGATACCGGGGCGGCTTCGGTTTTTGCCGTCCCGGATGTTTTTCAGGTTATTTACAAGGGCGGTGCCCACCATGCCCTTTGCGCCGGTCACAAGGATGTTCATTTAGTACTTCCTCCACACCATCGTATTGACAACATTCACATAGCCCTGAATGATGCGCACGACCTTCATGGAAACGGTTTCGTCCACATAGTCGGGACAGGGCTTGCCCAGCACACCCTTTCGTTTCATCTCGATCGCCATATCGGTGGCGTTGAGAAGCTCGCGGGTGGTAATGCCCGCCAGAATGAAATTGCCGGATTCCAGCGCCTCGGGACGTTCGGTGCTGGTGCGGATGCACACAGCGGCGATGGGGTGGCCGATGGACAGATAGAAGCTGCTCTCCTCGGGCAGCGTGCCGGAGTCAGACACGATGGCAAGCGCGTTCATTTGCAGCTTGTTGTAGTCGTTAAAGCCCAGCGGATCATTGACACGGACGCGGGGATCCAGATGAAATCCGCTCTCCTCCAGCTTCTTCTTGGAGCGGGGATGGCAGGAGTAGAGAATCGGCACATCGTATTTTTCCGCCAGAGCGTTGATGGCGGTGAACAGGCTTTCAAAGTTTTTGTCGGTGTCGATGTTTTCCTCCCTGTGCGCGGAAAGCAGGATGTAGCGATCAGGCTCCAGCCCCAGACGTTCCAGCACATCGGACGCAAGGATCTTGTCGAGATTACCCCGCAGCACCTCCGCCATGGGAGAACCGGTCACATAAGTACGCTCCTTGGGCATTCCCATTTCGTGCAGGTATTTCCGAGCAGGCTCGGAATAAGGCAGATTCACATCGGAGATCACGTCCACGATACGGCGGTTGGTCTCTTCTGGCAGACACTCGTCCTTGCAGCGGTTGCCTGCTTCCATGTGGAAAATGGGGATGTGCAGCCGCTTTGCGGAGATGGCGGACAGGCAGGAGTTGGTATCGCCCAAAATCAGCAGCGCATCGGGCGTCAGTTCAGTCATGACCGCATAGGTCTGGGAAAGGATGTTCCCGCAGGTCTCCCCCAGGTGGCTGCCGACCACATGGAGCAGAATATCCGGGCCAAACTCCCCCACCTCGTTTTTCAGTTCAAAGTCCTCCCAGAACACGGTGGAGAGGTTCTTGTCCCAGTTCTGGTTGGTATAGACGACGCAGGTGTCAAAATACTCCCGGCAGCGCTTTATCACCGCAGCCAGTCGGATGATCTCTGGCCGCGTGCCGCAGACGATCATGATTTTCAGCCTGCCGTCGTTTTTCCAAGTAAAATTGTGTTTCATAATATTCTCCACAAACAAGCTCAGAGGGAAAGACGAACGCCCTTCCATTGATCTTATTTTTCCTCTGCAAGTCGGTTCTGTATGTAACTCAGGGCGGCAATGGCATTCACAGTCTCCTGAAGATCTAAGCGGCGTGTGTTGTTGGAGTTGAACTCCGTCAGGGTGTTGCGCTTCTCGTCGCCCTCTTTGAAGAATTTGTCATAATTCAGCCCCCGGTTGTCAGCGGGGACGCGGTAGAAATCGCCCATGTCGATGGCTTTGGCACATTCCTCGTTGGTGAGCAGGGTCTCGTACATCTTTTCGCCGTGGCGGATACCGATGACCTTGATCTCATCTTTCTTACCGCCGAACAGCTCACACACAGCCTCGGCCTGCGTCTGAATGGTGCAGGCGGGGGCTTTTTTGATGAACAGATCACCGTTTTCGCCATGCTCGAAGGCGAAGAGCACGAGATCGACCGCCTCCTCCAGAGACATGATGAATCGGGTCATGGAGGGCTCGGTGACGGTGATGGGGTTGCCGGATCTGATTTGATCGATCCACAAAGGGATGACAGAGCCGCGGGAGCACATGACGTTTCCGTAGCGGGTGCAGCAGATCTTAGTTTTGCCGGACATCCGGGACTTGGCGATCGCGACCTTTTCCTCGATCGCCTTGGTCATGCCCATGGAGTTAATGGGATAAGCCGCCTTGTCGGTGGAGAGACAGATGACGCTTTCCACCCCCTCTTCAATGGCGGCGGTCAGCACGTTGTCCGTGCCGATGATGTTGGTGCGTACTGCCTCCATGGGGAAAAACTCGCAGGAGGGCACCTGCTTGAGGGCGGCAGCATGGAAGATGTAGTCTACCCCGCGCATAGCGCCCCGGACAGATTGCAGATCCCGCACGTCACCGATGTAGAATTTGATCTTATCCGCCACTTCCGGCATCTTCACCTGAAATTCATGGCGCATATCGTCCTGCTTCTTCTCATCGCGGGAGAAGATACGGATCTCGCCGATGTCGGTAGAAAGAAAGCGGTTGAGAACGGCGTTGCCGAAAGAGCCGGTCCCCCCGGTGATCATGAGGGTTTTGTCTTGGAATGTGGACATTACATTTCTCTCCTATTCCATTATTCTACCTTACGTGTTTTCATATTTATCTAAACTATTCAATATTGTTTTGCTGCCCTATAAGGCATTCAAAAAGCAGAGGTCTGCCTATATTTCGTATTGTAGAAGCTTTGTCAATTATATCATGCGTCGAGTATAGTTGATAGATATTCCTTACCTCGTATTCGTTCTTGTTCAATAATTTTGTTTGTTTGTGTGAAATCTATTGGCCTTTTAGTTAATTCAATAATACCCCGCTTCTTAACAGAAAGAACCTCCAATATATTTACAATTCTTGACGGTGCGGTGCTATTGATCACAGTTGCAAATTGCTTGTTAAATAGGATGGAAAGCGCTACGCCATGGAACGATGACGTTACAACATAAGATGCATGATCCATCAGCCACAAAAACTCGCCTGGAGTCACATCATACAAAGTTTCATCTGAGAAAATCGGTCTTAACGTACTGGATACAACAATTACCCGGCAGCCTGTATCTTTCTTGAACTTTTTGAGTTCTTTGTTATACTTCCGATTCCAATATAAGACATACACCAGAATATACGGTTCCTTAACATCTCTTTGTTCTTCATATTCCCTCCACTCCTCAACTGAAAGCAAGAGTGATGGATCAATATGAACTTCGCAGTCTCTCCCCGTCACAGTTTTAATTAATTCGGCATTATCCTTCTCCCGCACGGACAATGAATCAAAAGATTCAATATACTGAGTAAAGATGTTCCTCTTTTCATTCGGTAGATCCGCCACCCCCATACTGGCAGAATAAGAAAGCTTCGGAGAATTAACAGGAGCAAAATCCAAAAAACAAACAGGCAGACATCGTCTCGGATTCCAGATTTGATCGCTTCCTGCCAGATAGAAATCTGCTGCTGGAGGGCTTTTTTTCAACTCATCATAATTGTTGAAATATATGAGGTTGAGATTGTCGTCAATAAATTTTTGTGAAGATAAGTAGAGTTTCTCGGTCTTGTTTCTTATCAGATAAGTGTGCAAATGGCGAATCCCCTGCTTGGAGAGTAAGGCTTTTATCGACGGAAAATTTTTCGCAGGGGCTGCTTTATCTTTCGGCTCATCTTGAACGATAAAACTGGAAAAACCAAGGTTATCCAAGGTTCGTTTCAGACCAATAGCCTGAAAAATGGAGCCATAATTACTCCAATAACAAAAAGTCGAAATACATATATTTTTCATTTGTTTGACTTCCTTTTCAATCTATTTAAGTAGCGTGATACCAATCGTTTTTCTGGAATGGTCAAGCTAAACTTATATAGAAGGATTGCTGCCGCAGCCACATACAGACATCCTCCTGCGAGCATTCCCATCAAAGGGGAAGAAAAGAAACTGCTCATCCAATATGCACTTGCGGCGCTTGCGGCAAGGATCGGAATGGTTTTGTGATAGGCTATCCAGTACAAACGAAAGATTTCTATATTCAATGCAAGGTCATAATAGATATTTAGAATGATGACCTGCCCTACAAACATGGTGATCGCCGTTGCCATCACAGCGCCTATCACACCAAAACGATTGACCCAGATCCACGTCAAAATAATATTTACCAGCGTTATCCCAAAAAGGACCAATGAGCGGATGAGCCTTTTCTTCGTAATATCTAAGATATTGATCACGACACCGTTTGTCATGGATAAAAAGAGCGGAACGATCAAGACCAGCGCATATACCCATGCTTGAACCTTCTCAATGCCATAAAAAATAATGACAAACTGTTTTCCAACGGCAATAAAACCGAATAAAATTATTCCGGAAATCAGGGAGATCAGCCTTGTCGGCTGTATAAGTGTATCGGTAAAGTGATGCTTATTCAGCCCCTTGTTCAAGTCTTTCGCTACTTGCGGCAAATACATCGTAACAGGCGCAATCATAACGGACACAAAAATCGAGTAGATATACTGCGCCACGGAGTAGACGGCAACGCTTGCAACAGAAAGCTTTGCTCCGATGATCACCTTATCAACGCTGTTGTTTGCCTGCTGTATAACGGACTGAAGGAGCAATGCGAGGCATAGGGGGAGGGATTCTGCAATAATAGACTTGTCAAACAGACTTATCCGAATATGCATCGAACATTTTCTTCGGCAAAAATTAAAGGTTAGAAGGAAACAGACTAAACTCAGCAAAAAGTCAACTGCGGCAATTACGATCGAGTGCCTATAGAAAACAGTGATCCCAATGATGGTTATCGTTCTCATTACGGCTTTTGCAAGTTTTGTAATCTGTGCAAAAGAAAACTTTTTTACACCCAGCGTATATCCGTTCAATGTCTGAGTAAGAAAAGTAAGCAGGAGATTTCCCATAAAAAAGAAGAAGATCTTCTTTGCATACTGCACTTGATCCGGAGACATTGTATTTCTGTAGAGATCATCGATGCTGCAGTAAAAGAAAATGGATATTACGGAAATAGCCAGCGATAAAATGATGGTGATCAACCACATGGTCGAAATCGTTTTATCTATGCCTTCCTGATCGCCGTTTTGATAGCAAATTACTACATTTCTCTGCGTTATTGTTCCAGTACCAAGTTCTAAGATCAGCAAGTAATTAGCAAAAGCTGTAACGGTCTGGTATACTCCGTACTCCGTATCGCCCAACGCCCGTATCAAATATGACGACAGGATGATACCAAACACCATGCTTAAAAAGGTGTTAACGTAGGAAAGCGTTATTCCCATTTTTTTCGACTGAAACATTTTACCACCTAATATGTACAGCGTGGCGAAAAATCTCTTTGCCCCGCTATCCCTATTTTCAGAACTTTTCTAAAGTTCTAAAAATGTTTATTTCAGTGACGCAGGACACCTCTCCTGGGTTTCCCGTATGCACTATTCCTTTTCGTTGCGGAGGAATCTCTACTTTACCGACAGCCTCGATATGCATGTCAATCTTTTATAAAAACGGTAGATTCCTTTGTATATCCGATAGTAATGATGAACTACTGCATTGTATAGTCGATCGTTGGATTGCCCGGAAATATAATCCTTTTTATTTTTCTTTACAGTCTCTATCGACTTTTTTTCGTACTCCGGATATGCGTCTGTTTTCAGCAACATATGTAAGACGACCAAATGAGCCTTTATTTCAAGATTATTGAGCAGGGGGAGATATTGGGCAAACTGTTCTTGTATATCATTTTTTTTACGGTCGCTGAAATAAATGATATCATCCAACTTCTTAGATGAAACAGGCGATCTTGTTGCTGATCC
>UQMQ01000118.1 GCA_900542245.1 uncultured Eubacteriales bacterium | reverse complement strand
ATCTCACTCCCGCAGGCGGAGCGGCAGGCGGCTGAACACGTAGCATTGCAGAGACGTGCAGCCGAAAATGCGATGCCGCAAAGCGTGCAGGCATCGCAGGGACAAGCTGAAAACGACGCAGCCGCACAGGCAAGTACACAGGGCATGGAGGACCATGCGGCGGGCAGCGCTGCGGCACAGCGCATGCAGGAATCACCGGGCCGTATCGCAGAGGGCGGGGCACAGGATGCAGCGCCGCAGCGCGATGAACGGTTCTATACATATCATCAGAAGACCGATGCTTTCGATGCTCTGCTGGAGCAGGAACGGGAGCGCATGCGCGCGATGCAGGAGGAATACGGCAGGAGTGCGCGTAATATGGATTATACCTGGGTGCCGGAGGTATTCCCGCAGAAATCGGAGGCACAGCAGATGCCGGTGCAGGCGTCAGGCGCACAGATAGCGCCGCAAGGCACGAGGCAGTCACAAACGGCGGATGTGCAGACAGCGCAGCAGGGCAAGACGCAGGACGGCGCAGCGCAACAGGCACAGGCAAAACAGGAAGCCGGCGTGCAGACGGTGCAGCAGCCTGTGGATGCGGCAGACCCGCGCGTGTCGGTAGAGGTTGTGCAGCCGACGACACCGAAGACAATCGATCTGACGGTGTCAATCCAGATCCCGGAAGCGGCAGAACCGGAAGGAGAGGCGGTGCAGACAAGCCTGCCCCCCAGTCAGACAAAGCTCCGCTACTCGGACGTCTTTCCCAGAGTCGATGTGGCTGACAACGCTGGCGGTGCTGACAGTGCTGGCACTGGCGCTGCGGCCGAAGCGGGCAAGAAGGAGATAACGCTGCCGGATATCGATGACGACGAAGAAGAACCAAAAAAACATATTTTCGCCAGAATCATCATCACGCTGCTGATCATTCTGATCGTTGTGGAGGGTGTGATCCTGGGCATCAAATTCTTCGCGCCGGACAGTGCGGTCTCGCTGAAGATCAATGAGCTGCTGACAGCGGCGATGGATATTTTCTCGGGACAGAAACCGTCGGACGATGCAGACGATCCGCAGCAGACGGACGTCAATACGGCGGAGACCTACTATACGCAGCTGGTCAGCGCGGCAGCGGCGGACACGACAACCATCGGACAGGTGCAGTATGACGCGGCACTCTGCTATGATAAAAACAAGACCTATGCCTTTGCGGAGATCCCGGATACAGCCGACTTTGACGACAGGAGCTGGATCACCGATAAGGACGGCAATGCCGTAACCTACGCGCAGTCGCTGCTGGGCGCGGTGGTGGACTATTACGACGGCTGGCAGGCGACCAACAAGGATGACGCGCTGGTAGGCATCAATCTGCTGGAGATCGGTGAGATCCGCGTCGGTACGGAAGGCTTCTATGTGCTCTGCAGGGTGACCTATGCAGGCGCGGACGGCAAGGACGTCGTGCAGTATCAAAGTGTATATACCCGTACATCCCAAGATACCATGGTGATCGATACGGTGAAGGAGGAAAATATATAATGGAAAAACTCGAAAGAAAAATCATGACAGTCATCTTGGTGATCGTGGTCATTCTGGCACTATTTTTGGGCTTGATCGGTTTCATCTCTGACTTCATGTGGTTCAAGGAGATGGGCTATACGGCTGTCTTTTTCAAACAGCTGGTGACGCAGCTCACGGTGGGGATACCGACCTTCCTCGTGGTGACGGGGATGGTGATGCTCTATCTGCATCATCTGCGTAAGAGCTACTTCTCGAAGATCGCGTCCTCTGAGACGACCGATATGAAAAAGCTCAAAAAGACCACCAACATTCTTGCGGTGGTTTTCGGCGCGATCGCGACTTTCATGACAGTGGTGCAGCTCTGGTTTGAAATTCTCAAGTTCGCGAACAGCTCGGACTTCGATATCAAGGACCCGCTGTTCCACCTGGACGTTTCATTCTATCTGTTCAAGCTGGAATTTTTGACGCAGCTCAATGAGATATTGATCGGTGTGATCGTCGGGTTTGTCATTTTAACGGTGGTCTACTATATTATCCTGATGACCGTCCGGACACCGGATGTGTTCAAGGAGGAGGTACCACCACAGGCGCAGGCGGCAGACGAAGAACGCTATACCGGCGGTGCGAATCCGTTCGGCGGCGGACAGCACGCAAGCGGACAGGATCCGTTCACCAAATTCGCAGAGGCATTTACCGGCAAGAAGTTTGAGGCGAAGCCGGTGCGCCCGAAGAAACAGTTTGACGACAGCAATTTCAAGCAGCTGATGCAGATTGCCTCCGGCAAGATCTCCATTCTCGGCTTCATTTTCTTCGCGATGCTGGGCGTGAATTTCTTCCTGCGTCAGTTTGATCTGCTGCACGCACATACCGGCGCGGTGTACGGCGCCGGCTTTACAGACGTGACGATCACCTTGTGGATGTACAGAGCGCTGTGCGCGCTGGCTGTGCTGTCTGCGATTCTGTTCATCATCAATATGAAGCGCAAAAAATACAAGAGCCTGTTTACGGTTCCGGTCATCATGATCGTACTGGGTCTGGCGGGTACCGGCGCGGGCTATCTGGTGCAGAACTTCGTGGTTTCCCCGGACGAGATCAATAAGGAAAGCAAATATCTGGAGAGAAATATCGAGTTCACGCAGTACGCGTATCAGCTCGACAATGTAGACGTCAAATCCTTTGCGGCGGACAATACGCTGACTTCCAAAGACATTACGGAGAATTCGGAAACGATCAACAATATCCGTATCAATGATTTCGGTCCGGCGAAGCAGTTCTACAACCAGACACAGAGTATCCGTCAATACTATACGTTTAACGACGTGGACGTTGACCGTTATATGATCAACGGCAAATATACGCAGACCTTCCTGACAGCCAGAGAGATCGATGAAAACAAGATCGACGATTCCTGGCTGAACAGACACCTCAAATATACGCATGGCTACGGCGCGACGCTTTCGCGGGTAGACAAGGTGACCTCCAGCGGTCAGCCGGACGTGCTGATCGGCAATATCCCGCCGGTCTCCGAGGTAGCGGAAATCTCGATTGACAGACCGGAGATCTACTTCGGTGAGCTGTCCAACGAGTACATCGTTGTCAATACCGATGAAACGGAGTTCGACTATCCGGATGGTTCGAGCAACAAGTATACGAAGTACGAGGGCAGCGCGGGCATCAAGCTGAACCTGTTCAACAGACTGGTGTTCACGATCAGAGAGGGCAGCATGAAGCTGCTGGTATCGTCCAATATCGACAGCAATTCCAGAATCATCATCAACCGTAATGTTGTAAACAGGGTGATGAAGATCATGCCATACCTGAGCTATGAGAACGACCCGTATCTGGTGACGGTGGACGGGAAGCTGTACTGGATGATGGACGCTTATACCGAGAGCTCGCTGTATCCGTATTCGGAGCCAATCTCCGGCAAGACGACGAACTACATCCGCAACTCCGTCAAGGTCGTTGTGGACGCTTATAATGGCGATGTCAACTTCTACATTGTAGACAAGGACGATCCGATCGCGGAGACGTTCCAAAAGATCTATCCGACACTCTTCAAGGATTTCTCGGAGATGCCGGAGGGTCTGCAGTCCCATATCCGTTATCCGAACTATCTGTTCGCGATCCAGGCGGACATTTACGCGAAGTACCACATGGAGGACGTGAACGTATTCTACCAAAAGGAAGACGTCTGGGATGTGGCTTACGAGATTTACGGCACTGAAAAGACACAGATGGAGCCGAATTACTATATCGCGAAGCTGCCGGGTGAAGAAAAGGCGGAATTCTTCAATTCTCTGCCATTCACACCGCGTTCCAAGCAGAACATGACGGCGCTGATGGTGGCGCGCAATGACGGCGCTGCCTACGGCAAGCTGGTGCTGTATCAGTTCCCGAAATCGAGAACGATCTACGGACCGGAGCAGATCGAGGCGCAGATCGACCAGAACACAGAGATCTCCAAGGAATTCTCCCTGTGGAAGTCCTCAGGCACCTCTTATCGGCGCGGCAATATGTTCGTCATTCCGATCAACACCTCGGTGCTGTATGTGGAGCCGGTCTATCTGGAAGCGACCAACTCCAGTATTCCGGAGGTCAAACGAATCATCGTGGCTTACGACGACAAGATCGCTTATGAGGAAACGCTGGCAGAATGTCTGGTTTCGCTGTTCGGCGATGAGGCTGACGAGGGTGTGGCAAGCACCAAGCCTTCCGGCACAGGCGAAGAAAGTGGCAGCGAGAAGCTGACGACCAGAGAGCTGGCGGCGCTGGCAGCGGCGGCTTACGAAAACGCGCAGAAGGCGATGCAGCAGGGCGACTGGGCGAAGTACGGCAAATATCTGGATGAAATGGAAGGTTACTTGAACGAATTGACCAGATAAGACCGGATAAGACCAGATAAAATGTAAGACAATCAAGACAATACAGAAAAATATATAAAGGAGGCAAAGCATGCTGGATTTTAAACTTGACGCCATGTTATTCCAGATACCGGCAGACAAACACGAAAAGACAGACTTGATGAAGATTCTAAAGGAGCATCCGGAGGTACAATTTGTATCCATGGCGGGTCTAGATATGGTCGGAAACGACACCGACGAGCGCATCCCGATCCGGTTGTTTCTGGAGGATATGGAGGATATGCTCACGCACGGTGTGCAGACAGACGGGTCCAGCGTAAACCTGCCGAAAATTGCAGAGCTGAACAACGCGAAGGTCGACATGATCCCGGACTTTTCAGTCAACTGGTATGTGGACTACAACTTTGACAATGTCGACAGATTGACGGGATTGCCGGTCGGCACCCTGCGCATTCCGGCGTTCCTGATCCACAACGATAAGCATGCGGTCGGCTCTCGCGTGATCCTCAGAGATGCGATCGACAAATTCAAAGCAGACCTGATGCAGCTTCTGCGGGAGCATCCGTATGTATTCCAATATATGGAAGGCGTTGAAAGCGCGGACGATATCGAAGAGATCCGCATCACCAGCGCGACCGAACTGGAATTCTGGGTCAGAACGCCGGACGATAAGGCGGACAGAGAACAGCTCTCGACATCGCAGGAGCTCAAGGAGCAATACTGGAAACGTACTTATGGACCGGTTCGGACTGCCCTCGAAAAGAGCATCGAGATCTTGGACTATTACGGCTTTGAGATGGAAATGGGTCATAAGGAGGTCGGCGGCGTCAAATCCCGCCTGACCAGTACCGGCAACCATGACCACATCATGGAGCAGCTGGAGATCGACTGGAAATACGCCGACGCGATGCAGGCGGCTGACAACGAAAAACAGGTCAAATATGTCGTGCGCGATGTATTCAACCAGTTTGGTCTGTCTACGACCTTTATGGCGAAACCGATGCCGGGCGTTGCCGGAAACGGCGAGCATACGCACCTGGGCGTCTGCGCGAAACTCAAAAACGGCAAGATGGTCAATCTGTTTGCGCCGCAGAAGTTCGACGCGGAATTCCTTTCTCCGGTGGGCTTCGGTGCGCTGATGGGTATCCTCAAGAACTACGAGGCGATCAATCCGTTCGTCAGCTCGACGACCGATTCGCTGAACAGACTGAAACCGGGCTATGAGGCGCCGGTCTGCATTGTGACCTCGCTGGGGCACAGCCCGGCGGAACCGTCCAGAAACCGGACGATCCTGATCGGACTGGTGCGCGACGCCAAGAGTTCGATGGCAACGCGCTTCGAGCTGCGTGCGCCGAATCCAAAGACCAACACCTATTTGGTACTTGCGGCAAGCTATATGGCGATGCTGGACGGTATCAAGGCGGCACTGGCGGCGGAGAAAACACCGAAGGAGCTGGAGGCATCTCTTTCCAAGCGGTGCGGCGAAGCAGATTTCTATCTGGAGACAGACAGAGAATACCGCAGCGAAAAGGACGTCTTTGAGGATTTCACCGAGGAGGAACGTCAAAAACTGTTTGGACGCGCGCCTGCAACGGTGTGGGAGAACGTGCAGGGCTTTGTCCGGTATCCGGAAAAGGTCATGGCCATCTCCGGAGAGGGTGTGATCTCGCCGCTTTCACTGGAATCCTACAAGGAATCCATTCTGAGCCAGTGGAAGACCGAACTGCACAACCGCATTATTCCGAATTACATGGATGAAGTGCGCGAATGCGTACGGCTGCATGGTGAGGACGCAACCGATTACGATATTGACAACTGGTTGGAGATCCATCGCCTCAAGGTGTATATCGCGAAGAATTCGCTGGAGAGAAAGAGCCTTTTGAGCAGAGCAGCCGAGGCGCTGGATGACAATGATTTTGCACTGGCATCGGCGCTGCAGGTGGAACTTTCACAGAAGATGGAGCTCTTGCGCGCGCTGTATCTGAACTACAAGCGGAATTTGTTTTAAGTGCGTGAGACGACATTGCTTCGGCGCATGTCGGCAGGATTGACAAAGCATCAGAGCATGATAAGATAAATAACATCAGAGTTGAAGGAGAGATAGTTATGTTAGACATTAAACGAATCAGAGAAGACTACGAGGGCGTCAAGGCTGGCGTAGAGAGAAGAACCAAAGGCAGCTTCGGCATCGAAAAGATCCCGGCACTGGACGAAAAAAGACGTGCGGTACTGGCGGAGGTCGAAGCGATGAAGAACAAGCAGAACACCGTATCCAAGGAGATCCCGAAGCTGAAAAAGGCAGGTGAGGATACGACGGCGATCATGGCGGAGATGAAGGAACTGTCCGACAAGATCAAGGTGCTGGACGCAGAGGTTTCTCAGCTGGATGCGGACATCAAGAACGCATTGCTGAACATTCCGAACGTCCCGGCAGACTTTGTACAGGTCGGCGAGGACGACAGCGCGAACGTTGAGATTCGCAAATTCAAAGAACCGACCAAGTTTGACTTCGAACCGAAGGCGCACTGGGACATCGGTACGGATTTGGATATTTTGGATTGGGAGAGAGCCGCGAAGATCTCCGGCACTAGATTTACCGTTTATAAGGGACTGGGCGCAAGACTGGAACGTGCGATCATGTGCTTCATGCTCGA
>UQMQ01000117.1 GCA_900542245.1 uncultured Eubacteriales bacterium | reverse complement strand
TCGGCATTGCCCAGTACAAACACATCCTGTGCGGGGGAATCGGTGTTTTTCTTGGAAAGAATGTAGTTGTCACCAAGTGCAGGCTTTTTCAGAGTCTGCCAATCAGCGGGGTCCACCGTGTTGACCGTGGTGGTGCCGGTGGAAAGGCCCTTGATTTGTACAGGAATCGTACCGGTATCGTAGTTTGCACCGGGCGCGATTGTCGGCAGCCGCAGTTCGCCGTTGGTGGCGGTGTAATCATTCTGCAAATAAGCCGGTCCCATCAAAGCCATTACGCCATTGTTGGTTACCGCACCACTCAGGTTGCTTGTGCCGTGATTGATCAGGTGGCCGTTGGAGCCAATCTGCGTTGTGCCGTTGACAAAAATATCGTTGTAATTGTCGGTCTGGCTGTGCAGCTGCTCCCAGGTGCCGTTAATGACAGTATCGCCCCAAATCCAGACCTGACCGTTATCCGTGGTCAAGGTGCTGCCTTCCTCTACCATCAAGCCAGCATTATTAGTCATGGTGTGAACAGTTACGCTGGAATTGTCGGTAATATTGACCTGCGACATTCCCTTGATGAACGGAATGGTTGCCTCACAGTCATAGACATTGGCAACCGGGAATTCGGTCGAGTAGGAGCTTGCCTGTGTTCCGCGGATACCGGTGCGGATTTTCGGCTTTCCGGTGACATTGATGGAAGACCCAGCCGGTGCAGTGGTTTGATCAGTAACCATCACAAGGCCCACATCGCCGCCGTTTACCGTTACGGTCACTGGGCCGTTGGCGGTAGCTGGGATACCTCTTTCCCACAGACCGAAAATATAGCCCTCATCGTCATCGGTTTCATACTCGCTGTTTTTCAGCTCAACATCGGTTGCATTTACTGTAACAGAGCCTTGGACAACGGAATCACTTGCACCGAAAATATTCTGCACATGAGATCCGTGGGCATTGATCGTAATATTGCCGCCTACGTTACCGCGCAAGGCTCCGTAGATTTCCGGCAGATCATACGAGGTGGGCGTCGTTCCTTTGTCCCATGCCCATGCATTTTCATAGGTGTCGATCGTAATGTTGCCGTCTACCGTATAATTACCCTCAACGCCGGGATAGAGAGCAAAGCTATTGCCTGCGCCAATAATCGGCCAGTTGCTACCTAACCGCAGAACCTGATCGGTATTCTCATAAGCAGGATTACCTGCAATGATATGCAAATTACCGCGAATGATGGATTTATCGACCGGTTCCTCCGTACCGACAATGCCCGCTACACAGCCTGCACGAACATCCAGAGTAACATCCCCCTTCATTTCGCAGCCGTATGTGCCTTCAATTGCAGGAGACGCGGCGGTACTATTTTTGTTGTCATAAATCAGCGTAGCATTGCCGCCGACATAGACATTGGGCACATTCCTGCCATCGCCGCTGCTGCCGTCGCCCTTCATGCAGCCGGGGTTCAGGTGGTTGCCGCCCTGCATTTGAATATCGCCCGTGATTTCCAAATAGGTATCTCCCTCAACGGAGCCTTGATACGAGCCGCCGATCACATCGTGCAGACCGCTGGAAGAGGACGGGTTGATATAGCCGCTGGCGGCAATCACTACATAAGTGCTGTCTACTGTTGTTTTGTAACCGCCGCCGTAGAGCGTTTCGCGCAAATGGATCTGACCGTTTTCAGTAAAAATCGTTCGGTATCCGTTGCAGAACAGTCTGCTTCCGGTCACATTGACATTATCAAAGGTGCAGTCACCGGTCAGAATACCATAAGAAGGAAAGAGGAGTTTCTTCATTTCTCCCTCATCGCTTTTCACAGTAATATGCTTGCCCTTCGCACCAAAAAATGAAATATATCCGCTTGTAGCGTCGTTGGAAAGCGTTACATCCGCCTTCAGCACAATGGTCGCTTCATCCTCGGCTCTTGTCGCAATCTCCGTCAGCGCGTTGCTGAGTTCATCTGTAGTAGATACTTCATAGCTTGGCGCGGTGACAGTCGACTGCTCCGCATCCTCCTCTGATTGAGGTAGGATCGTTTGGGTTTCACCGGTGTCAGGTGCTTCAACATTCGTATCATCCGCCGCAAATGCGGCTGTTGGCAATGATGCGAGTAGCATTGCCGCTACTAACAACCCTGATAGGATTCGTTTTTTCATATTGATTTATCCTCCTATTTAACGCTATCAACCAGTCAAAGCACTGATGAACAGCGCATATTAACAAAAAACAAGACGTAAAATGCAGAGAATACCACATAATTTGCGTTCTGTTGTACTTTATTGCATAACGTCTGAATATCCACTAATTTTACGTTGAAATTATAACATTGCAGTATACCGTTTGCAACGGCTATTTCACAAAATCGACGAGAATCTATAACCTGTCACATTACCTCGGATTTTTTACGTCAATTTGTGAGGAATTGCGCGGGAGTTCAACACTTGCTGCACTTAAAATCTAAATCCAAAATCTTGCGACCCATTGAAATAATGGGCTTTTTTTATGAAATTTTTTGTCAAATCCAAGGAAATAATTTGTTGTAACTGTTGTATTTTTATTTCTGATGTGATATAATATCTCTATGAAACTCGGTTACAATACAAAAGCGAAAGATCCCACCTACTACATTCAGTTAGGTATTCGCAACGGAAAAAAAACAACAACAAAAAATATTGCAACGATCGGAAAGCATTCGGAACTTTTAGCCATCACCGATGATCCGCTTGCCTACGCAAAAGCACAGGTCGCCAAATACAACGAAGCGATGGAGGAAAAAAATCAAGTTAGTATGGAGGTTCTGCTTGACTTCTCTGAAAAGGTGAAATCGTCCGAAAAAGTCGTCTCCGAAAGCACACGCAAAGCGGTAGGATATTTTTATCTTGCGCATCTTTACCGCAAGCTCGAAATCCAGCAGTTCTTTCAGGAAAAAACAAAAGACCGAAAATTCACATTTTCTCCGGATCTGGTGAATCGCTTCCTGACCTATGCCAGAATCCTCGACCCGGATTCAAAACTCGGCAGCCTTGAAAAAATGAATCATTTTTTTGAAGAACCGGATTTCGATTATCAGCATATTTTGCGCACCATGGATCTCATGGCTGAAAACTATGATGATTACATCGCATATCTTTTTCACGCCAGCAACAAAGTCGTCAAACGCAATACCGCAGTCTGCTACTATGACTGCACCAACTACTACTGTGAAGCCGAATCTGCGGACGAAGACTACACGGACCCGATTACCGGAGAAGTTTTAACCGGTTTAAGACAATATGGCCTTGCAAAAGATCACAAGCCAAATCCTCTGGTCGAAATGGGACTGTTCATGGATACGAACGGGATTCCGATTTCGATGTGTATCACACCCGGAAACGCCAACGAACAGACCACCGTGCTTCCCTTAGAAAAAGAACTGATTCGCATGTTCGGTGACAAAAAGAACAAATTCATTTACTGTGCCGATGCCGGGCTTGGTTCCTATCACATCCGCAGCTACAATGCGATGGGCGGCAGAGCTTTCATCGTTACGCAGTCCATCAAGAAACTTTCCGACAAACTCAAAGAGGCTGTTTTCAATGATTTCGAATACAAACTTCTTTCCGATGAGACTCCCGTTTCCATTGAAGCCATGAAGCAGTTTGATAAAGCGGATCCAAAGAATTTGGCCCTGTACAGGGACACGGCCTACAAAGTGATCGATGCGGACACGCTCATGGATGTTGGTCTTTCCGAAGAAAAGGTCTTTGCGAACGGCAAAAAAAGAAATGTAAAATCAAAAGCGGTCCTAAAACAGCATGTGATCATCACCTTTTCCAGAAAAAGTTTTGAATATCAGCGTTTTATCCGGAATCGTCAAATTGAAAGAGCCAAGAAGATCTTAGAAAACCTAGAGCCGGACGAATACAAAAAAGGCCCCAACGATGTCACGAGATTCATCAAAAAAGCTTCTGATTCTAAAGTACAGTACGAAATCGATTATGAAAAAATTGCGGAAGAAGAGAAATACGATGGTTTCTACGCGATTGCAACGAATTTGGATGCCGAAGCAAAAGAGATTCTTGCGATCAATGCGCAGCGCTACAAGATTGAAGAATGCTTCCGCATCCTAAAAACCGATTTTATTTCAAGGCCGTATTTTCACAGAACCAGAAAAAGGATCATTGCGCACTTCATGATCTGCTATACCGCATTACTGATTTATCGGCTGCTTGAAGTGAAGCTCAATCGTTATGACAAGAATCAGCATTTTACAACGCGCAATATTATTGAGACCCTGCAAAACATGGAAGTGGCGAATATCGGAGACCTGTATTATTCCGCACAGTATACCGGTTCACAGGTGCTGAACGCCTTAGAAGCCTGTTTTCAATTAGGGTTAAATCGAAAGTATTACCTGCCAAAAAACTTAAACGCAATTTGCAGAAAAAAAGTCTAAAAAATTTTTGAGAGGTGCTGCTGATACAACACTCCAAAAAGACGTGAAAGAGACGCAACCGTTGATATTTCAACCATTGACGTCTCCTTTTGATTTCCTAACTGTCGAAAATGAGATACTATTCCCATTTATTTTAACACAAAAAGACCTTTTGGAAAAGGTCTTTTTGATGTTATATGTCTGAAATGCGTCGGAAAAATCGTTTATTTATTCCACACCCTTGAGCCCCAGCTGCACGCCTTCAGCCCACTCTTTGCAATGAGCGTCTTGCCGTCATATATCAGCACGCGGGCTTTGTAGTAATACTTCGTGCCCTTGCTGCCTTTGGTGTTAGTAAAGGTGCTTGTGGCCTTGGTCTTGAGCAGTTTGTAGCCTGCGCTCTTCTTCGTCGAGCGATAGAACTGGTATTTGACCGTATAGCCCATCGATTTGATATCGGAGATCAAGGTCTTATTATTCTTCGCGGTGACTTGTACCTTGACGGACTTCTTGCTCGTCTTGGTGGTGGTCACTTTGAACTTCGCGTTCTGCATCAGTTTTTTGACGTGAGATGCGTTTTGTTCTTTAATTAACTGCTCTGCCTCATCTTTGTCGACCACGGCGAAGGTCGAGAAGTGCGTCGTCGTGAATTTGATATAATCGTCCGCGCCGACTTTCTCTACGCTGTGATTGAGGATCTTGCAGAGGCCGTTGTCGTCGATGTAGATCACGAGGACGTCCTTGTCTTTGAGTTTCTCCGGCATCGGCAGGGTCACGTGAGCCTTGCCGCCTTCAAACTGATGCAGGAGTCTTTCGCCGATCTTCGCGATGAAGTCGAACAAGCTGCCGTTCTTGCCGACGATGTCTGCTGCCGGTTTTTGTGTTTCTTTCAGCTGCGTGTTTTCGCCCACCACGATGGTCACGGTATCGCCCTTGGCCGCATCAGCGATGGTCTCCAAGGTCTTATTATCGAGTCGTACTTCGCTGTTGTCCGTCTTGATGACAAGGTCAGCATTCGTATTCTTTGCGATCGCATCGACGGTCGCCTTTGGCAGCTTGACTTCGGTTGACTTCACACTGTCCGCTACGCCTGCGCCGCCTGCATTGCCGCCATTGTTATCGTTCTTGTCGTTGGACTTGACGGTGATTTCGATCGTGTCGGAATTATTGGAGACCGCTTGATCGAGCAGCTTGTCGCCGAGCTCTTTGGAAACGCTGGCTGTGGACTTGGAAACATCCTGACCCTGCTCGTTCTTCGTGGTCTCGGTCGTCGTATTCTTGACAGTCGTCTTGGTTGTCGTGTTCGTTCTGGATTCTTCGCCCGGCTTGGAAGTCGAATCATCCTTCGGGTCTTCTTTGACCGTGATGACCTCCGCATCCGGATCAGACGGAGCCGGAGCCGGTGTCACTGCACCGCCGCCGGAGGAACTGCCGCCGCCGCCCGAGCTTCCGCCGCTTGAACCACCGCTGCTTCCACCTGAACTGCCGCTTCCTCCGGAGCCGCTTTCGTCGTTTCTGCTTACGCTGAATGTGAGCTTTACCATCGCTTTTACCCCGTCGCTTCCCGAAATCGTAAGCGTTTCATCGTAGGTTCCTGCTGCAAGGTCTTTTTTCGGCTGTACGGTAAATTTCGCGGTTTCGCGCGGCGCAAGCTTTTTTCCAGAAAGTTGGCTCACGATGATATAATTGCTGTTTTTCGGCAAAACCACATCTGACAGCTCAACGGTTTCGTTTCCGGTATTTGTGATTGTTACCGTCTTTGGAGCCGGCTGCGCATAGCCTGTCTGAGCAGTTCCGAAATTGATCTCGGAAGGGGTCGCGGTAATGGCGTATTTAGGCTGGCTTGTTTGAATCTTAACCCAGCGGTTTGTATAGGTGTTTTCATTCGGCGATTCAATTTCTACGGCCTCCGTTTCTGTTTTTCCTGCTTTTACTACAGGCTGTAAGCCCTCCGCATAAGTTAGGTTTGGGAAAGAGATCGCGGCAATGCTGCCTTTCGTTGCCGAGGTTTTCGCACTTGCGATGACGGTGCCACCGTTGATATGAATATTCATGAATCGGATACCGATGCATTTACAATGTTCATAATCCAAACTCTCTTTGGCTGCCGCTTCCAGATATGCATTTTCAGAAACCGTCAGGGTTGGGGTTCTACTCTTATCAGGACGTGCGGCTATTCCATAATTGCTGTATTCTGATATGCCCCCTTCCGCATGAAGGAATGCATTGCCTGACAATTTCGCATCTAAACCTGAATTTCCGCTTCCATAAAGATATATGCCTGCACTATATTCTGCCTGATTTCGTGATTCTCCGCCGAATGCATACACGCGTGCATCGGCAGAAAACGAAAGCTTCGGTGTGTGAATTCCCGCACTGCAACTGTACGTAGTAGTGTTATCACCTTGTTTAGTCACATTTCCGCCATAGCATTTCACGATAGCATTCCCATCAATAACTAAGTCCGTAGATACTCTCATTCCAAAGCTGCTCCTATATCCGAACCCGCAAACTGCACCACCCCTTGCTGTAATCTTCGCATTGTCTGTTATCTTTACTGTTTGGCTCATAATACCTTCACTATACGCACCGCTGAAAGAACTGCTGCATTCACCTCCGTATACTTCTACGACAGCATTTTCTTTCATAACAATCCCCTTAGGTGCA
>UQMQ01000116.1 GCA_900542245.1 uncultured Eubacteriales bacterium | reverse complement strand
AAAATCTTCTCGCGCGTATCAAAGAAATGCTTCACTTCTTCGTCACTTGCCGTCTCCAGATCCAGACACTCTCTGCCGATAAAGTCTTTGAATACTTCGTTAAATTCGTTCTTATTGTTGAAAATATGTGCGTAGCTGTGATCGTTCATAAACATCATCAGCTTCTTGCTGCGAAATCTGGTCAGATACGTGTCGCGCTGCTTGGCATCAAGATTCCAGAATTCAAAAATGACATAATCGTTGTAGCCCGCACCGTAACGCTTCATACAATGCAGCATATCAAAAAACAGATAGATTTTATTTTTGCCGGAGCGTTCATGCGCGTTATCCAGCACCTTAAAAAATTTTTCAAAGCTCGCGCCCTTGCATACCCGCATATAATACTGTAATTTACTTTCCATCATCTATGCCTCCTTGTTATCATAATATATCCGATAAGAGTCTTGAGATTGCTTCCTTAAATTTGATGAGTTTTCCTCGCTTCAGATAATCCGCGTAGGTCAATTCATGCCCGTGATGCGTCATATCTTGAATGAAAGCACGCTCCATCTGCTGCGCGAAATCCTTATCAAAAATGAACGCGTTGGTTTCAAAATTCAGGCGAAAACTCCGGTTGTCAAAGTTGGTTGAGCCGATGGTGCCGACTTCTCCGTCCACGACCAGTGTCTTGGCATGCAGGAAGCCGTCGTCGTAGATATAGGCTCTGGCGCCCGATCGAAGCAGCTCTCCGACATAAGAATACGTCGCCCAGTAGACAAAGACGTGGTCAGGCATGTGAGGAATCATAATGCGGACATCGACGCCGGACTGCACCGCCATTTTTAGAGATTCGACAATGCTCGGATCCGGTACGAAGTACGGCGTCTGTAAGTAAACACGCTTTTCGGCGAAGGTGATCATACGCATCATGGCACGTTTTACCTCCTCAGCCGGAGATTCCGGTCCGCAGGAAACGATCTGCACGCCGATATGTCCCGGTGTCTCCCCCTCTGCCATATGTGCCGCCTCAAGCTGCAGCTGTTCCTTGGTGGTGAACCGCCAATCTAAAATAAACCGACCGTTGAGATCCGCCACCGCATCTCCGGTAAGCCTGACATGGGTGTCACGCCAATAACCGAATTTTTTCTTTTGTCCGATGTACTCTTTCGCGATATTGTAGCCGCCCGTATAGGCGATCTTATGGTCAATAACGACAATTTTACGGTGATTGCGGTAGTTCAGCTTCAGACCGAAAATCTTGAATTTCGGTTTGAAAAAGAAGCCGACCTTGCCACCCGCATCCAGATAGTCCTTGAGTACATGCTCATTGATGGTACGGCAGCCCATGGTGTCCAAAAGCAGGCGCACCGTCACGCCCTCCCTGGCCTTTTGCGTCAAAAGCTCAATGAAAGACATGCCGACGAGATCTTTTTTGATAATAAAATACTCCACATTGATGGTATCCTTGGCGTTCTGAATATCACGCATCATTTTTTCCAAAAGAATCTTACCGTCAGTAATCAGCTCAACCTGATTGTTCTCGCTGTAAAAAGCGTGTCCATAGACCTGATTCAGCTTGATCAGATGCCGCCAGTTTTTGGTCGTCGGGCAATGAAACGCGTAGCGCGGATTTTCCATTTCCTGCATCTGTTTTTTTAACGCGTGACTCACCACATATTTTTCGTTTTCTGTCAGGCGGTTGATTTTAATTCTGGCAATGTTCTGATTAAAAACCAGATAAAAGACGAATCCAATAATTGGGACAAAAGCCAGCACCATGATCCACGCGAGCGTTGCCGATGGGCTTTTGCGCTCTGCGAAAATGACAGCGATAATCATTAATATATTGATTGCGTAGATCCCGACCAGCGCCGGCACAGTATGGATCGGTAAAAAAACGGTATTCATATGCTTTCTCAAATCCCCTCGTATTGCGCAAAATCTTACCTTCGCTTGGCGAAAGTAATCGTTTAGAGAATATTCTACCACATTTTTCTTTTCTTTGCTACAAAAAATCCAAGAATACAGAATAATAGAAAAATCACAAACACCATCCGCATCATTTTGAGCAGCAGCAGCGGGTCGGCTTCCGTCAGCGTCTGATTTGACAGATACAGACCTGTCAGCAGCGTGATCAGCAGCATGCAGCCGGTATGACCAAAGGAGCGCATCGTAGAAAGGATGGAGGATGCCATGCCGTAATCCTTTTCATCGACCGCAGCCATCACCGCATGGGTATTCGGTGCTGCGAAGAAAGCAAATCCGATACCGCAGACGACCAGTCCGCCAAGCACGAGCCACAAGGCAGAGGATTTCTGCAAAAATAGAAAGATGGTCAGCCCTCCTGCGCAGATACCCATACCAATCGCAGAAAGCCCTTGCGGCGACCACTGATCCGACAGCTTTCCGGTGATCGGAGATAGCACAGCCATGACTGCTGTCTGTGCAATCAAAAATAAGCCTGCATGTTGTGCGGAATATCCCTGCACAAGCTGTAAATACAAGGCCAGGAGATAGGTAACACTAAAATTCGCCCCGTAATTGATCAGTGCCGCTATATTCGAACGGACAAAGGACGGATTCTGTTTGCACAATTTCAAATAGTGCTGCAAGGTCGGTCTTTTTGCGGCATGCTGCGCCGCCGGAGTCTGCGTTCTGATTGCCAGACAAGCGCCCGTAAAGCAGATGCCGGAAACAACCGCAGTACTGACAAAAATGGCTCTCCAACCAAGGTTTGTATTCAAGATGCCGCCCAATACAGGGCCCAGCGATAAGCCTAAATAATTGGCACAAGCTGCGTATCCAAGTACCTTGCCCCGCTGCGCCTCTGTAAAGCTGTCTACCAAAATGGGGATATTACTGCTAAAAATCATCGCAGCCCCCACCCCTTGCAGACCGCGAAACAAGATCAGCATACCGATTCGATCAAAAATGACAGCAAAAACCGATGCTGCTGTGAAGATCGCAATGCCAATCTTCAAGATACAGCTCCGGTTTCCGCTGTCTGCTAAATATCCAAAGGGAATCGCAAGCCCCGTACAGGTCAGCATATAGGCGGTAACCACCCAATTGACCGTTTGGCTGCCGGCTCCAAATTCCGCATCAATGGACGGAATCGACAGGTTTAGTGCGCTTCCCATAAATGTCGTGATAAAAGAAGTCAAAATCGTGACTCCCATCACCAGATTTCTCTTTTTATTGCCCGTATGCGGCGCAGTCTCTTTCCATACTTTTTGTTTCATATTGCTAGTATGCACAGCTTCTGCAAAAGCAATACAAGCAGGAACTCCTATAAAATGATGCAGATAAAATAATCTTTTCCTTCGTCGCTGATCTTCTGCAAGGATCTCTGCACCTTGCCGCGCAGATTTTCCGGGACATTGCTGACCTTGCTCTCCATCTGCTCGGTCACCATGTCCTTCAGACTCTTACCGAAAAGATTCGTTTCCCAGATGGTATCCCCGTCTTTACCGAACTGCTCTGCCAGATTCTGCGCCAGATCGACCGACTGGCTCTCCGTACCGACGACCGGCGATACCTCAGTCGTAATATTCGTCTTGATGATATGCAGGCAAGGCGCGGTCGCTTTCATGCGCACGCCGTACTTGCTGCCCTGCTTGAAGACCTCCGGTTTTTCGAGCACCATTTCCGACAGCTTCGGTGCGACAATGCCATAATTGCCGTTTGCCACCTCTGCCAGAGCGCCTTTCATGCCGTCATAGGCTTTTTTTGCCTGCGCGTATTCACGCAGCATGACAAAGAGCTGGCTGTCGTTCTCGACCCTTGCATCCAGCAGTTCCTCGATCACTTTGTAATACAGCCCCGCGGCAAGCTGCGGCTGCAGTACGACCATACCTGAGGCAGGGTCAGTACGCGTAATCTGTACATCCTTGATAACGCTTCCGTCGATGATCTGCCTGCAGGTATCTGCAGCCTGCCCGATGGTGTCAAAGTCCTCCATCCATTTTTGAATCTGCGCGATCATGGTCGCCTTGATCCAATGCGTGCCCGGCAGCGCATCCAGATATCCCGGCAGCATGAAATCAATCTCGCAGGCCGGGAACTGCAAGATCATGCGATGAAAGAGCCTGTCAAAATCCTCCTCGCTCATTCGTTGACAGTTTTCCGGCAGTACCGGCACTTCATACTGCTTCTCCATCGCCGCTGCCAGCTCTCTGCTCTTCTGACTCTGCGGATTCGCCGAATTCAAGATTACCACAAACGGTTTCTGCAGCGCTTTGAGCTGGGCGATCGTTTTCTCCTCAGCCTCGACGAAATTCTCCCGCGGCAGCTCTCCAAAGCTGCCGTCTGTCGTGACGACCACGCCGACCACAGAATGGTCATGGATGACCTTCTCCGTACCCAGCTCCGCCGCCCGGCTGAACGGAATCTGTTCCTCTGCCCATGGCGTGGAAACCATGCGTTCCTCGCCTTCTTCCTTGTCTCCCAGCACGCCGGGAACCAGATAGCCGACGCAGTCCACCAGTCGGACCTTCATCTGCACACCGTTTTCGGCAGAGACCAGCACCGCGTCAGGCGGAATAAACTTCGGCTCTGTGGTCGTGATTGTTCTGCCCTCTCCGCTCTGCGGCAGTTCGTCCATGACTCTGGTTTTTTCGTATGTATTTACCATGTTCGGAAACACCAGTACATCCATAAATCGCTTGATAAAGGTGGACTTTCCTGTTCTGACCGGACCGACGACCCCGATATAAATGTCGCCGCCCGCGCGTGTTCCGATCTCCTCATATATGGTCCGATTGATCATAGCATAACCCCTCTCCGTTAAGAACAAGTCGTACCATATATATATGTATTTATTTTTTTGCTATGCTTGTAATTTTCTATAAGATACTTTATAATATTTGTAATTATCTACAAACAATACGTATCCGTAATATGCTAAAATATGATCATACAGGAGGAACATCATGGCGCTGACCGTACGAGATCTGATGAATCTGCAGTGCTTCAATTATCTGGAGCTGATTGCCGGACAACGCGGCCTCAGCCGCAAGGTTGCAGGGATGGGGATTCTGGAATATGAACTGATGCCGGAATTCATCGATGAATATCTGCAGACCTTTACCCCCGGAGACTTTGTGCTCTGCAGCTTTCTTTATCAATACTGCTGCAAGAAGCCGGAGGAAATTTTGCCGATGGTCAAACATCTGTATCATTACGGCGTGGCAGGCATCGGTTTCAAAAAAATACTCTATCCGGCGCTGCCGCAGGAGGTGTTGGATTTTGCAAACCAAAATGACTTTCCGATTTTTCAGTTCGGCAAGGACATCTATTATGAAAATCTCGTTTACGAAATTACTGACGCCCTGCAGACCGATGACCGCAATCTGCTGCACGCAGAGAATATAGACCGGATGATCTCAGGCACACTGCCGCAGAATCGGATCTACAGCATTGCCAAGAATCTCTCCCTTTCCTTCAAGCCATGGTGCTGCGCCGCATATCTTTGTGCGGAGGATGAGGCATTTCGCATACAGATGGAACGCGGCGGCAAGAATCTTTATCTCAACCGCAATCTTGACGGAAAAGCGATGCTGGTCCCCTACCGCAGCGGCGTTTTTATTCTGATGACAGCATCAAAAAAAGAAAGCAAGGCATTTCAAATCATTCTTGATGATATCCTCGCCTATCTGAATCTGCGCACACCGTTTTACTGCTGCGCGAGCCGCGTACACGATCCGTTCGAAAGTCTGGATCACTGCCTGAAAGAAAGCTACAATACCTATCTGGCTTCCGTCGCGGAAGGCAGAAATATCACAAGCTACGATAAGCTCGGTGTGTATGAAATTCTGGTCGGAGACTATCGCTCGATCGAGATGAGTGAATATATGCAGCGTTATCTCGGACCCTTTCAAGCGCGGCAGGATTATCTTGACACAGCGATTGCGCTGGTGCGTGCAGGCGGCGACATCGCCAAAGCTGCCGAGATCTACGGCTGTCACCAAAATACCATTCGTTACAAACTGGCGCGGATGCGGGAGCTTGTGGATAGTGCATCTGCTTCCGAACAGGATTTTTATATCAATCTTTCGCTCGCCGTACGGATCTATCAGCTGCGGCAGGCTGCAAAGTAGAAAGGAATCTAATATGAACAAAAAACTACGGGCAAATCTCTTGCTGCTTCTTACTGCCATGCTCTGGGGTGCCTCCTTTGTCTTTCAGGTCAGCGGTATGGAATACGTCGGTCCTTTCACATTCCAGGGGCTGCGTCTGATATGCGCCGCAATCATCCTGATTCCGGTTATCGCGCTGATGCAGCGCGGCAAAGGTTCCCATTTTACAGCAGAAAAAAAGGCAGAAAACAAACAGACGCTCATCGGCGGCATCTGCTGCGGGCTGGCGCTCTTTACCGGCTGCATCCTGCAGCAATTCGGCTGTATGTACACCACCGCGGGCAAAGCTGCATTTATCACGACGCTGTATGTGGTCGTAGTCCCGCTTTTCAGTTTGCTTTTAGGCAAGCGCATCCGTCCGATCATGTGGCTGTGCGTGGTACTCGGTGTCATCGGGCTTTATCTTCTGGCCATGCCGGGAGGCTTCGGCAGCGTATCCAAGGGAGACTTCTACGTCATTCTATGCGCGGTCGCCTTTGCCGTCCACATTCTGCTCTGTGACCACTTTGCTTCTAAGAGCGATGGCGTCAAGATTTCATTCATACAGTTTCTGACCGCCGGATTACTCGGCTGCATCGGTATGCTCCTCTTCGAAACGCCGGAATGGGATATGATCTTGACCTGCGCAGTTCCGATTTTATATGCAGGCTGCATTTCCGGCGGCGTCGGCTACACCCTGCAGATCATCGCACAGCGTGATGCGGAGCCGACTGTAGCCTCCCTGCTTTTGTGCCTGGAATCCGTCTTCGGCGTGCTGTTCGGCGTCCTGCTTCTGCACGAGGCCATGAACGGCCGAGAGATCCTCGGCTGCTGCAGCATCTTCGCAGCAGTCATCATCTCCAACCTACCTCAAAAAAATTCTCCTAAGATAAGCGAATAGAATAAAATTTCCAAAGAAAAGAGGCTGTCGCATGAACGGAAAATCACCGTTCGGGCGCAGCCCCTTTTCTTATTATGCTGGAAATATCGACAAAAGCACC
>UQMQ01000115.1 GCA_900542245.1 uncultured Eubacteriales bacterium | reverse complement strand
GAAATAGAGGATTTTAGCGAGTTTTTAGAGATAATTTAAGATAAATTATCAAAACGGTATAAAATCCTCTTTTTGTATTGAAAAATTCGATTAACGGTGCTATACTATATTCTGTATAAATCTAACAAAAAAACGATTGTCATATCCCAAAATATCATAGCAAAGGCAGTCGAAAAATACAGAAAAAGAGGAAAAAACATGAGTTTAGAAGAAAAAACAAACGGTCAGTATAATGCGGCTCAGATACAGGTCTTAGAGTGACTTGAAGCCGTCCGCAAAAGGCCCGGTATGTACATCGGCAGTACCGGTGCCAAAGGTCTGCATCATCTGGTCTACGAGATCGTGGACAACAGTATCGACGAAGCACTCGCCGGCTACTGCAAGACGATTCACGTTACCATCCAGCAGGACAACTCCATCATGGTCGAAGACGACGGACGAGGGATGCCGGTAGACAAGCATCCGAAGCTGGGTATTCCGGCGGTCGAAGTCATCCACACCGTTCTGCATGCAGGCGGTAAATTCGGCGGCGGCGGATACAAGGTATCCGGCGGACTGCACGGTGTCGGCGCATCGGTCGTCAACGCGCTTTCGACGCACATGGAGGTAGAGATCAAGCGAAACGGCAATATCTACAAGCAATGCTACGAAAAGGGCAAGACCGTTTCTAAACTCGATATCATCGGAGAATCCAAAAAGACCGGTTCCAAGACCACCTTTTGGCCGGATCCGGAAATCTTTGAGACTACCGTTTTTGATTTTGCGACCCTCGAACACCGTCTCAGAGAGATGGCATTCCTGAATAAGGGCATCAAGATCATATTCAAGGACGAGCGCGAGGGACAAAAGCGCAGTGAGACCTTCCATTACGAAGGCGGCATCAAGGAATTCGTCAAATTCCAAAACCAGAACAAGACACCGCTGCACCCGGATATCATTTATTTTGAGATATCCAAAGAGACCTGTGAAGTCGAAATTGCCATGCAGTATACGGACAGCTACAGCGAGCTGATTTTAGGCTACGCGAATAATATCAACACAACGGATGGCGGTACGCATATCGTCGGCTTTAAGAGTGCGCTGACCAGAGTATTTAATGATTACGGTAAAAAGAACAAGATTCTCAAGGATAACGACGTGCTCAGCGGTGAAGATGTGCGTGAGGGTCTGACTGCGATCGTTTCCGTCAAGCTTGCGGAGCCGCAGTTTGAAGGACAGACCAAGGCGAAGCTCGGCAATCCGGAGATTCGCGGCTTTGTGGAAACCTCTACGAATGAGAATCTGACCGCGTTCCTCGAAGAAAATCCGGCGCAGGCGAAAATCATCGTCGAAAAATGTATCAAAGCCGCGCGTGCCAGAGAGGCAGCCAGAAAGGCCAGAGATCTGACCAGAAGAAAGGGTGCGCTCGAAAGCTTTTCACTGCCCGGCAAGCTCGCGGACTGCTCTGAAAAAGATCCGGCGCTGTCTGAGATTTTTTTGGTCGAGGGTGACTCTGCAGGCGGCTCTGCCAAGGACGGCAGAGACCGGAAGCGTCAGGCCATCCTGCCGCTGCGCGGTAAGATCCTCAATGTCGAAAAAGCAAGACTGGACCGCATCTTAAGCTCCGAAGAAATCAAGAATATGATCACAGCCTTCGGCTGCGGGATCGGCGAAGATTTTAATCTCGAAAAGCTTCGCTATCACAAAATCATCATTATGACCGATGCCGATGTCGACGGTGCGCACATCCGTACGCTGCTTTTGACGTTCTTCTATCGGTATATGAAGCCGCTGATCGAGGAGGGCTATGTTTATGCTGCCCAGCCGCCGCTGTATCAGGTCAAAAAAGGCAGAGAGGTCTACTATACCTACAGCGAGGAAGAGCAGACGAAGCTCATGAATGATATTGCAGATAAACCGGGCAAGGCAGATATCCAGCGCTACAAAGGTCTGGGTGAAATGGACGCCGAACAGCTTTGGGAAACGACTATGGACTTCAAGCACAGGACGCTCGTACAGATCACACTTGAGGACAGCGCCGCGGCCGATGAGATTTTCACGACGCTGATGGGCGACAAGGTTCCGCCGAGAAAGAAATTTATTGAAGACAACGCGCAGTATGCGACAATCGACGCGTAAGGAAAGGAGGGCAAGATTATGACAACATTATTAGAAGATCAGAAGATGCTGCAGCATGAGATCCATGACGAAATGAAGCAGTCTTATATCGACTACGCCATGAGCGTTATCGTCAGCCGCGCCCTGCCGGACGTGCGCGACGGTTTGAAGCCGGTACACAGAAGAATTCTTTACGGCATGAGCGAGCTGGGCGTGACGCCGGATAAACCACACAAAAAATCCGCCCGTATCGTCGGTGAAGTCATGGGTAAATACCATCCGCACGGTGACTCCTCGATTTACGATGCGATGGTCAGACTGGCGCAGCCTTGGAATATCCGTCATGCATTGGTGGACGGGCACGGCAACTTCGGCTCCGTCGACGGCGACGGCGCTGCGGCGATGCGTTACACCGAGGCGAGAATGACCCCGCTGGCGCTGCAGATGCTGCGCGATATCGAGAAAGAGACCGTCGATTTCATCCCGAACTTCGACGGGGAAGAAAAAGAACCGGTGGTACTGCCGTCCAGATTCCCGAATCTTTTGGTCAACGGCTCCAACGGTATCGCCGTCGGTATGGCAACCTCGATCCCGCCGCACAACCTGGTGGAGACCATCGACGCAGCCATCAAAATCATCGACGAACCGGACTGCACGATTGACGATCTGACCAACATCGTCAAGGGACCGGATTTTCCGACCGGCGCCGTTATTATGGGTAAGAACGCTGCCAAAGAGGCTTACCGTACCGGACAGGGCAAGGTCATCGTGCGTGCCGTATCCGAGATTGAAGAAACGAGCCGCGGCAGACAGCAGATCATCGTCACCGAGATCCCATATCAGGTCAACAAGGCGAGACTGATCGAAAAGATGGCAGACATGGTCAAGGAAAAGCGTCTCGAAGGCATTTCCGAGATTCGTGACGAGTCCAACCGGAAAGGTATGCGCATCGTCATCGAACTCAAAAAAGATGCCAACGCAAATATCATCCTGAACCGATTGTATAAGCATACGCAGATGCAGGAAACGATTTCCATGATCATGCTGGCAATCGTAAACGGCAAGCCGCGCATCCTCAATCTGCGTGAGATTCTCGACGAATACCTCAAGCACCAGAAGGAAGTCGTCACCAGAAGAACGATTTACGATAAGAAGAAAGCCGAGGCCAGAGCCCATATCTTAGAGGGCTACCGCATCGCGCTCGACAATATTGACGAGATCATCCACATTATCCGAAACAGCTACAACGACGCCAAGGAAAAACTGATGGAGCGCTTCGGCTTGTCCGAGATCCAAGCGCAGGCGATCCTCGATATGCAGCTCAGAAGACTGCAGGGCTTGGAAAAAGAGAAAATCGAAAACGAATATCAGGAGCTCTTAAAGAAGATCGCTTATTATAACGAGCTGCTTGCCGACGAGCATAAGCTGATGGGCGTGGTCAAGGATGAGCTGACCGAAATCAAGGAAAAATGGGGCGATAAGCGCAGAACCAAGATCAAACGCGCAGAGAGCGAAATCGACGAAGAGGATCTGATCGAAGAGGAGAACGTCTGCATCACGCTCACACATCTTGGCTATATCAAGCGTGTTCCGGTCGATACCTATAAGTCGCAGAAACGCGGCGGCAAGGGCGTGACCGGGCTCACCACGCGCGAGAACGATTTTGTCAAGAATATGATCATGACCTCAACGCATGATTATCTGATGTTCTTTACCAATACCGGCAAGGCACATAAGATCAAAGCATATGAAATTCCGGAAGCGACCAGAACGGCAAAGGGAACGCCTGCAGTCAACTTCCTGAATCTGATGCAGAGAGAGCGCATCACCGCAGTGATTCCGATTCAGGAATTCGCGGAGGATAAGTATCTGATCGCGGTCACGAAACAGGGCACGATCAAAAAGACTGCGCTTTCGCAGTTTGACACGAACCGTAAGACCGGTCTGATTGCGATGAACCTCAAGGACGGCGATGAACTGATCGGCATTAAGCAGACCTCCGGCACCAACAACGTCATCATTGTGACCAAGCAGGGCAAGTGCATCTGCTTCTCCGAGGACGATGTGCGTCCGATGGGCAGGATCGCCGGCGGCGTGCGGGCCATCAAGCTGGACGATGACGATGAGGTCGTTGCAATGGAGCTGGTAGAACCGGGACAGGAGCTGCTCGTCGTCACCAAGAAGGGCTTCGGCAAGCGGACCAAGGTCGAGGATTACAAGATTCAGGTCAGAGGCGGCAAGGGTCTTCTGACCTACGATAAGGCGAAATTCAAAAAGACCGGAGAGCTGGTCGGTGCGATGGCAGTCGACGATGATGACGATATTCTGCTGATCAATTCCGACGGCATCATCATCCGCATGGCGGCGAAAGAAATCTCCAAGCTCGGCCGCGCAACGCAGGGCGTCAAGATCATGAATGTCGGCGAAGATGCCAATATCATCGCGCTGGCCAAGGTCATCAAGGAAGATGAGCTGGACGGAGAGAGCGGCGAGAAGAAGCAGACCGCTGCCAAAGAGAAGGAGTCCGGAGAAGATCAAGAGCAGATGAAGCTTTGATTTTCGCGGCAAAATATAGGAGTGACACAAAAGGGAGGTCCTAACAGATGGCAGACAAGATAAAATTTATCATCCCGGGCAAGCCGGAGTACCTGACAATGGTCAGACTCGCGCTTGGCTCGATCGCGGATACTGCCGGATTCGATCTGGAGGAGATCGAAGATATCAAGACTTCGGTGCAGGAGGCCTGCAAGGCAATCTGCTGCCACGGCAAGGACGGCGTAGCCGGTGAATACACACTGGAATGTACACTGGGCGAGGAAGCGCTTGAAATTTCGATCACCGATACCGGCAAACAAGACTTCAACAAGAGCCTTGTCACCATGAAATGCATGGATTGTCCGAATGAGGGCGACATCGGCGTCTTTGTCATTCGAACCTTGATGACAAGCGTAGAATTGATCGAAAATCCGGAAGGCAAAAAAACCATCAGAATGGTAAAAAAGAAAAAATGACGCAGCAAACGAAAACATCTGAATTATTCAGAGAGTACAAGGCACATCCATCCATTGCGCTTCGCAATCAGCTGGTGGAAGAGAATCTATATATTGTGGATATTCTGATCAGAAAATATCTGGGCAAGGGCGTAGACTATGACGACTTATATCAGGTCGGCGCCATTGCTCTGGTTTCTGCTGTCGAAAGATTCGACCCGGATAAGGGATTTGAATTCCGCAGCTTCGCGACGCCGACGATTCTCGGAGAAATCAAAAAATACTTCCGCGACAAGGAGTGGAGCCTGAAGGTACCGCGGCGACTCAAGGAAACAGCCGGTAAGGTGCAGGAAGCCAAGGAACGCCTGACCACGCAGCTCGGGCGGACGCCGGACGTGGAAGAGATCGCCAGAGAGACCGGATTTACGCATGAACAGATCATGCAGGCGATGGAGAGCGCCAAGGCCTACGGGACCTATTCTCTGGACGGCATGGGTGCGGCATCTGATGAAGAAGCTGAAGCGAACGCCCTTGAAAAATACATCGGTTTTGAAGATTCCGGCTATGAGCGCGTAGAGCTTGGCGAAATCATCAACCACGTACTCTCCAGTTTCAGCGACACCTATCGATTTATCTTCCGGGAACGGTTTTTACATAACAAATCACAGTCGCAGATCGCAAAAGAGCTCGGTATTTCGCAGATGACAGTTTCCCGTTCGGAAAGGGCCATCATCGAGGCATTCAAAAAGGAATTAAACAGACATTGAGAGACATCGATGAGGTACCGCAGGGCGGACGGCACCGATGGGAAGGGAATAAAAAATCATATGAAAAGAGTTTTTTCAGGCGTACAGCCTACCGGAAACATTCATTTAGGAAACTATCTTGGGGCGCTCAAGCAATTCGTGGAGCTGCAGGAGGATCACGAATGCATCTACTGCATCGTAGATGAACACGCGATCACCGTACCGCAGGATCCGAAGATGCTCAAGGAGCACATTTTGGACGTCGCGGCGCTCTATCTGGCTGTCGGCGTCGATCCGAAAAAATCCATCGTCTTCGTGCAGTCGCAGGTGCCGGGACACGCGGAGCTTGGCTGGATTTTGAACTGCTGTGCGAACACAGGCGAGCTGTTCCGCATGACGCAGTTCAAGGCAAAGAGTCAGGGTAAGGAATCCGTCGGGGCGGGACTTTTGACTTATCCGGTTTTGATGGCGGCAGATATTCTCCTGTACGATACGGACATCGTTCCGGTCGGCAATGACCAGAAGCAGCACATCGAGCTGACGCGCGACCTGGCGATTCGCGTCAACAATAAATACGGCAATAAAAAGACCAAGGGCGTGGACGGCAAGGGCAATGTGTTTATCGTGCCGGACGGCAGATTCCTCAAAGAGGGCGCGCGCATCATGGCGCTGGATGATCCGACCAAAAAGATGAGCAAGAGCGCAGAGAACGTACACTCCCGCATTTCCCTGCTCGATGAACCGTCCAAGATCAAAAAGTCGATTATGAAGGCGACGACCGACTCCGACGGCGTAGTCAAATTCGACGCAGAGAACAAGCCGGGCATCAGCAATCTGCTGAACATCTACAGTGTGCTCGCCGGAAAGTCCGTTACCGAACTGGAAACCATGTACGAGGGCAAGGGCTACGGCGACTTCAAAAAAGATCTGGTGGAAGTGACTGTTGCGGCACTTGCGCCGATCAAAGAAAGATACGAAGCCATCCGCAATTCCGACGAGCTGCTGACCATCTTAAACGATGGTGCGGAAAAAGCCGATGCCATCGCGCAAAAGACCATGCAGCGCGTCAGAGCATACTTCGGACTGGGAACCGGATATTGATCTGAACCAAAAGATAAAAGTACGCATACTTTCAATGCAATTACAATGTTCTATAAGCAGATTATTCTTAGACGGGGATTACCTTTTGACGTAAAAATGTCAGCCGATATACTGCTTGATGCAAGTACGCTTTCTGCCGAACAAATGGACGCAGAGCTTCAAAAGGGCTACGATGACATGCAAAACGGAAGAACAAAATCCGTACAAGCGACATTTGCTGATATTCGAAAGGATTATCCGAGTAAGACAAAAGCGCTGTAGAGATACAGCGTTTTTTGTATGTAGGAAATATCGATACGCCGAAAAATCAAAATCCCATAAAAAAAGATTGCAGCAAGATTTCTCTTTACAAGTGTGAAGACTTGGTGTAGAATGAGAGTG
>UQMQ01000114.1 GCA_900542245.1 uncultured Eubacteriales bacterium | reverse complement strand
ACGACAAGTCCTCGACGTGCCAGATATTTTGAGCATCGCACCAGATATGGGCATGGCGGGCCGAGACATCGTCGCCGTGCCGCCCTGAAAATCCTTGCTGATGACAATGCCGACACCTGCCACCTCTGCGCCCGCTTCTTCAATGATCTTGCAGAGCGCCAAAGACGCCTCTCCATGCGCAAGGAAATCATCGATGATCAACACGCGTTCTCCTGCTCTCAGATGTTTTTTCGCCACACGCAACAGATTGTTCGTCTGCTTCGTGAACGAAAACGCGTCTGCCGTATAGCAGTCCTCGACCATCGTGTTCGGTGCAGCTTTTTTGGCAAAGACCACCGGTACGAAGTCGAAATATCTTGCTGCCGCGAGTGCGATCGCGATCCCGCTCGCCTCCACCGTCAGAATTTTATCCACCGGTGTGTCCGCGAAACGCCTGCCAAACTCCGCGCCGATCTCATCCATAAAGCGCGTGTCAATCTGATGATTGATGAACCCATCCACGTTGATGCGGTCCGAGCCGACCGCCACGCCCTCTGTTTTAATTCGCTGTTTCAGTGCTTCCATCTTGCTGCCTCGTTTCTATTCTGCCGGTTCTTCGCAGGTTTTCATGGCTTCTAAGGTTTCACCGAGCAGCTCGTCCAGCTCCCAGCCGAGCATTTCGGCACCCTGCTTGATGACTTCACGATCGCAGCCCGCCGCGAAGTGCTTATCCTTGAATTTTTTCTTTAAGGATTTGAGTTCCATATCCTGTACGCTCTTGGACGGACGCATCAGCGCCGCCGCCCCGATCAGACCGGTCAGCTCGTCACAGGCAAAGAGCACCTTCTCCATTTCCTTTTCCGGCTCGACATCGACGCACAGACCGTAGCCATGCGATACGATCGCGTGGATCATATCCTCGTCCACACCCGCCTCTCTGAGCAGCTCCGGCGCTTTCTTGCAGTGCTCATCCGGCCACATCTCGAAGTCGATATCGTGCAGCAAACCGACGATGCCCCAAAATTCCTCTTCATCGGCATAGCCGAGCTTCTTTGCGAAATAGCGCATCGTGCCCTCGACCATTCTGCCATGGTGCAGATGGAAGTCCTCTTTGTTATACTTTTTCAGCAATGCATATGCTTCGTCTCTCGTTATCATTCTTGTCACCTCTGTTGTCTTGATTGTATGTCATTTTTATGGAATTCTGCGCTTCCGCCGCCCTGCCTATTTCGGTTCGTTCGGTAGTTTCGCCTGTTTTTCCGGTAAGTTGGAAAGAATCACCGCGCAGAAGATGACCGCGCAGCCGAGCAGCTGCCGCAGTGTCATGCTTTCATGCAGCACCAGCGCGCCGGAGATTGCCGCGAACGCGGATTCCAGCGAAAGAATCAGTGACGCCGCGGTCGGATCCGCGTCCGCCTGCGCCACGACCTGCAGCGTGTAACCGATACCGCAGGACAACACGCCCGCGTACAAAATCGGCAGCCAGCAGGCCAGAATATTGCCGAGATCCGGCGTTTCAAAAATAGCCATGCAGATCAGCCCGAGCACGCCCGCGAACAGGAACTGCACACAGGAAATTTTGATGCCGTCGCCTTTTGGGGAGTAATAGTCAATGATCTGAATATGGATCGCGAACGCCGCCGCGCAGAGCAGCACCAGCATATCGCCGAATTCCAGCTTCAGCGAGGCTTCGGTCATGCAGAGCAGATAAAAGCCCACTGCACCCAAGAGCACGCAGATCCACATGATCGGCCGCACGCGTTTTCTCATAAAAATACTGATAATCGGAACGAAAGCAATATACAGGGTGGTGATAAAGCCCGCCTTGCCGACCGTCGTATACATCACGCCGAACTGCTGCAGGCTGGACGCCACGAAGAGTGCCGCGCCGCAGAGCAGACCGCCGATGATGGAAACCTTGTCTTTTTCCCAATCAAAAATCTTCTGCGGTGCGCCGTCTGCCCCTGCATGCTTCTTGCCGAACACATAGATGACCGGAATCAGCACCAGACCGCCGATCAAGGTACGAATGCCGTTGTAGGTAAACGGCTCGATATAGTCCATGCCGCTCTTTTGCGCCACGAAGGAAGAGCCCCAGATAGCCGCCGTAATCAGCAGCAAAATATTGCTTCGCATTTTTTTACTCATCAGATTTATTTCCTTCCTCACTAAGTTATACAGTATTCTAACAAAAAAAGCCGCTTCCCGCAAGGCACAGGGCGCGGAATTCCATGAAATTTTTTTGTTTGTGTGGCAAAGCGCGTTTTTTTTTGATACAATAGACGTATGATGAAACAAAACCAATTATTTATCGCAACTTTTTCCAACGACGCGGTGCAGCTCGCGCGCGCGTACGGCATCGGTCTGGAGCTCAATCACACCTGCATCTCTGAGATGCTTGACCCGTCAAACCGCGACGCGCTGCTCGAAGAGATCCGGCGTGACATGGACGCAAGCGGCGCAGACACCCCGCAAAAGCTGCTGCTGCATGGTCCTTTTACCGAAATCTATCCGGCAGCGATCGATTATCGCGCCAGAGAGCTGGGGATGCAGCGTTTAAATGAAGCCTATGCGGTCGCCGCGGCGCTCGGCGTAACCCGCATGATCGTGCACAATGGCTGGCTGCCATTTATCTATTTTAAAAGCTGGCAGGCCGAAAAAGGCGCCCTGTTCTGGCAAAATTTCCTGCGCGATAAGCCCGCGAACTTCGAGCTTTGTATTGAAAACGTGCTGGAGGACGAACCGGATATGCTCGTCGATATGATGCAGCAAATCGATGATCCGCGCATCCGCCTTTGTCTGGATATCGGACACGCCAACGCAGTGACTGCGAAAAATTTTCCTGTCACGCAGTGGATCCAGCGTCTGGCTCCGTACCTCGCGCACTTTCACTTGCACAACAACGATGGCAGCGGCGACACGCATGCTGCCTTTGACGCGGGCAGCATGGACATGCAGGAAATTTTGCAGACCATCGACCGCTGCTGTGCGGACGACGTAACCTACACCATTGAGGCGCGGGAACCGCTTCCCTGCCTTGCATGGCTCAAAGCACATCAATATTTATAATCACCGGAGGAATCCCATGCAAACGCAAAATATACAGTTAAGCGAAATTTTAGATACCATTGAAGAGATGGGCGATTTAAGCGAAAGCGCCATGGAGGCCGCACGCGCGCGGCAGGAAGTTCTCGCCAAGCCGACCGGCGCGCTCGGCAGATTGGAGGACATTTCCATACAGCTTGCCGGCATCACCGGTAAAGTCAAAAACAATATGCAGAAGCAAGCGATCGTCATCATGTCCGCGGATAACGGCGTCGTCAGCGAAGGCGTTGCCTCCGCGCCGCAGTCTGTGACGCTTTCACAAACCATCAACTTTACCAGACATCTGACAGGGGTCAGCTCGATGGCAAAATACTTCGGCATCGATCTGCTGGTCATCGACGTTGGAGTCAAAATGCCGATCCCGGAGGCGCTGTATGCGCCCGAGATGACCGAGCATGTCTGCGCGGACGTCTGCTGCCAGACAGGACTCACCCAAAAGATCGTCAACCGCCGCATCGCAGACGGCACCAAAAATCTCGCCAAGGAGCCTGCCATGACCGAGGACGAGGCGCTCCGCGCGATCCGGACCGGTATGGAGGCTGTCGAAGCGATCAAACGATGCGGTTACGATATCTTCGGCGTGGGTGAAATGGGCATCGGCAACACCACCACCAGCGCCTGCGTACTGGCCGCGCTCTGCGGCAGATCCGGCGCGGAAGTCGTCGGCCGCGGCGGCGGTCTCAACGACGAAGGTCTCGCCAAAAAAATCCGCATTGTGGACGAAGCCACGCGGGGACTTGATCCCGCTGATGTCCTCGGCATTCTTGCCAAGGTCGGCGGCTTTGACATCTGTGCGATGGTCGGTGCCTTCCTCGGCGCTGCCTATTACAAGCTTCCGGCAGTCATCGACGGCTACATCTCCGCTGTCGCGGCGCTGGCAGCAGTTCGGCTCGCGCCAAAAGCAGCCGGTTATCTGTTCGGCTCGCATCTCTCCAAGGAGCAGGGCTACCTCATCGCCATGGACGCGCTCGGCATCCGCCCGTTCTTTGACCTCGGCATGCGGCTGGGCGAGGGCAGCGGCTGTCCGATCAGCTTTAAAATCATCGAAACCGCGTGCGCGACGATGAACGGCATGGCAACCTTCGCGGAAGGCGCCATCGACGCTGACTATCTGGAAGAAGGCAAGAAAGGAAACTTTTTCTGATGAATATCTTTATCAGCGGCGGCTGCAAAAACGGAAAATCCTACCACGCACAGGAGCTTGCGCGCGATATGGCTGTCCAAGGTGGTCTCCCGCTCTATTACCTGGCGACCATGATTCCGCATGATGACGAAGACCGCGCGCGGATTCGCCGCCACCTTTCCGAGCGGGACGGCTGGGGTTTTGAGACCGTCGAGCAGGGAACAAATATCTGCGCAGCCCTCGACAGCCGAACCGTCAACGGACAAGCGGTCGAGCGCGGCGGCGTTTTTCTCCTGGACAGTGTGACGGCACTGCTCTCCAACGAGATGTTCCGCGCAGACGGCAGCGTGGATTTTGATGCCGGTTCGCGTATTGCGGAGGATCTCACGCGCTTTGCCGCACAAACAGGAAACACAGTCTTTGTCTCGGATTATCTCTATTCGGACGCGTTTGCCTTTGATGATTTTACCGACCACTACCGCGAGGCGCTCGCGCTGTGCGACCGTGCGCTTGCCAAATGCTGCGATCAGGTCATCGAAGTCAGCTACGGATTTTATCACTACTGGAAAGGACTCTAACTTTATGAAACAATATCTGACGGGCTTTTTTATGGCGTGGGGTAATTTTTGTGCCCTGCCCTGCCCTTGCAAGCGTTGGGATACCAACGCGACGCCGCTGATGCTCGGTTTCCTGCCCTCTGTCGGCGTGATCATCGGCGCGATCTGGGCTGCGCTTTATTTCGCGGCCGTTTATTTCGGTCTGCCTTATCTGGTGGTCGCTTTTTTGGTGACCTTCCTGCCGTTCGCGCTCTGCGGTTTCCTGCACATGGACGGCTTCATGGACTGCTCGGACGCGATCCTGTCGCGCCGTCCGCTCGAAGACCGGCAGCGCATCCTCAAGGACAGTCACACCGGCGCTTTCGCGGTCATCAGCATTGTATTCTATATTCTGGCGTACTTCGCCTTCACTTCGACCGCCATCACCATCGGCATTGATTTCGCGAATATGATTCTGCTCGTCTGTTTGAGCCGTTCCGTTTCCGGTCTGCACGTGCTGATCGCGAAACCAATGCAGACCAGCCAGTACGTGAAAATGAATGCTGCAAGCGAGGCTGCGCCTGTACCGGCGGACGACGACTTCTCTGCGGTAAATCCCGCCGCAATCAAAGCGGAAGCTGCAGCAGATTCTGCCGCGTTGTCTGTGTCTTGCGACAATACGAAAGCAGAAGCAGGCTCTGACCCGATACCCGCGGCTGTTGCGCCGTCCGCGTCTTGCGATTCGGCTGCAGCTGCACCGGAGGCATCCATAGCGGCTGCGGACGCGCCGCGAGAAGCGCGCCCGGCGACCAAAAAGCAAGGCATCGTCCTCCTGCTCGCCCAGCTTGTGATCTATCTGGCGCTCGCCTTCTGGTGCTCCAGTTATCCAATCGTCACTGCGATCATGTGTGCCTTTACGGTCTGCGCCGTCTGCGCGGCTATCTTTTACGGACGCAGGCAGCTTGGCGGCATGAACGGAGATATCGCCGGTTACGGCATCCTCTGGGGCGAGCTTTTCGGCATGCTCGCGCTGGCGCTTTTTTAAAGCAGCACAGCATACCCATATTCGTAAACGCACAATACAAGCATCGCGCGAACGGAGCTTCGCGTACGCTGACAAAACAAGGAGAATACCATGATACTCATCTTCGGCGGCGCCTTTCAGGGCAAACTGGATTACGCGAGAGAACATTGGAATTTCAATGAGGACGATATTTTTTACTGTGATGACAGTCTAGCCATTGATCTTTCTAAAAAGGTTATTTACGGACTGGAGAAATTTTGCTTTGCCTGTGTCTGTGAAGACGCGGACGCGAAAGGCGTTCTCAAAATGTACGACGAACCACTGACTGACAAGATCATCATCATGGACGATGTTTCCCAAGGTGTCGTTCCCATCGACACCGATCGCAGAGCATGGCGCGAAGATGTCGGCAGAACGATGCTCTGGCTCGCCAAGGAAGCTGATGAGGTGCATCGCGTGTTCTGCGGTCTCGGTCAGCGCATCAAATAATTCCCGCAAGCAGGCGTCACGCCGGCAATGAAGCAATGACCCTTTGCGGCAGCATCGCGCAAATCACACAAAGCGCGTAAACGGAGGCAATATGAATTCTTATATACACTTGATCCGGCATGGTATCACCGCCGGAAATGAAAACCGCTGGTACTACGGGCGCATGGATATCCCGCTGACGGCACGCGGCATCGCACAGCTCGAAAAGCTGCGCGCGGACGGCATCTACCCGAATGTCCAAAACGCGGACTGCTACACATCCGGCATGCTGCGTACCGAGCAGACCTTTCAGACGATCTACGGTGACCTGCCGCACAAAACGCTGCCGTCCCTGCGCGAAATGAACTTCGGCGCGTGGGAGGGCATGTCCTTTGAGGAAATCGAGCAGGATACCGCGCACAAGGCGGCATTCGACGATTGGATGCGCATCACCGATGGCTCCTTTGCTTTCCCGGAGGGCGGCGATTCTGTCAACAGCTTTTATGCCCGCGTTCGCGGCGGCCTTGCCGAGCTCGAGGGCCTGCACCGCCTCAAAGAGCTTTCGTGCCGTCACAACGGAAACGACGCAGTCTCCCTCGTGGTCTGCCACGGCGGCGTCATCGCCGCCGCGATGGAACACTACTTCCCCGGACAGCGTGAAAACTTCTGGCAGTGGATCCCCGACCCCGGCCATGGCTATACCATCAGCTTTGCAGGCGGCAAAGCGATTCGCGACCGGGCATTCTGATCGGTTGTATTCGCATCAAAAAATAAGGCGGCTCGTCTGAGCCGCTCTGCTTCACATACTATTCGTCATCTTTCGTTCGTCTTATGAACAGCCTACAGCTGTTCAACTTCCTCAACGGATAGTCCGGTATTCTCTGCAATCAAATCCATCGGAATGCCTGCTTTCTTAAAGTTTTTTGCAATCTCGCGCTTTTCCTGCGCCGCGCCTTTCACAAGTCCAGCAGTTTCGCCTTTGGTGAAACCGGATTTCTCGCCTTTCGTGAAGCCGCTTTTTTCTCCGTCCTCGTAGGCCTCGCGGGCGCGGATCTCCGCAAATTCTTCTACTGTAATTTCGTTAAAAAGCATTCCTGTCACCTCCCGGCTGTGTTTTCGCAGAAATTCCTCGATCAAGCCCTCCTCCATACATTGTTTTACCGATGTATCGATGGCGCTTTTCAAATCACCGCCGTTGTCCTTGGCTGCTGTTTTGATATAGTGCAGCAGCTTGCTGTAGCCCAAAAGCGA
>UQMQ01000113.1 GCA_900542245.1 uncultured Eubacteriales bacterium | reverse complement strand
GCGCCGCAGACAGTCTCAGCGCATCATCGGCGCTGCCGCCGCTGGTGTCAGGGCAGCAATCACATTCGCCGGAAACTGCGCCAGTAGCTTGTTGTAATCCGCCGCGTAGCTGTAATATGGGTCATGACTGATCGTATCCTTGCGCGAGTTAAAATCCGTATACAGTCGCTGCCGATACTTTTCGTCTTTTTCCGACAGGCTCGCGTCGTCTAAGGTCCGGTACAGCTCTGTCATGGCCGTTTCCATCTGTGTGTTCGCTGCAAACAGCGCGGAAATATCCCCCTCTGCCTGCGTGTAGGCATTGACTGCGGTCGCCGCACCCTCGCACGCAGCCTCGATATCGTTCGCAGCCGGATACTTCTTGGCAACGGTCTGCAGATTGGTCAGCGCATTGGCGCGCTCTCCCATATCGTTCGCGATGCAAATGCCGTCCCCGGTCTCACCGACAAAGAATACGTCTGCCGCCTTCCGGTACTGCCCGGCAAGTCCCTTATACCCGCCGAGCAGGAATCCGCAGACGATCAGGACTAACATCAAAACCATGCAGATTCCTTTGTTCTCTAATATTTTCATATACCTAGCCTCTGAATTCCAACATCTTATCCTTCAGCTGATTCTCGATATTCAAAAGCTCGACCTCTGCAGCCTTGCGTTTTGCTCTGCCATCGTTCTGGATCTTCACGACTTCATCCAGCGTGTCGATCAGCATCTGGTTGGTGTGTTTGAGCGTTTCAATATCCACGATACCGCGTTCGGACTCCTGCGCGACACCGACTGTGGTCTGTTTGAGCAGCTCCGCGTTCTTTTTGAGCAGTTCATTGGTCGTATCGGAAACCGCCTTTTGTGCCTGCATCGCCTGCTCGCTGTGTGCAAGACCGAGTGCAAGCACCATCTGACTCTTCCACAGCGGGATCGTATTGAGCAGCGTCGTCTGGATCTTCTCGACCATCAGGGTATCGTTGTTCTGGATCAATCTGATCTGCGGGCCCATCTGCAGAGACACCGTTCTCGTCAGATCGAGGTCGTGCAGCTTCTTCTCGAAGCGGTTCGCCAAATTCGCGTAATCGTTCGCCGCCTGTGCATCCTCCATCGCGCCGGTCTCAGCGGCCTTTGCCTGCATCGCCGGAATCGTCACATTCTGCACTTCCTCAAGCTTTTTCTTGCCTGCCACGATATATAAGGAAAGCTGCTTGAAATTGGTCATATTCGCCTTAAACATTTCATCCAGTACCGCAATGTCCTTGGTCAGTGTAATCTGATGACCCTCCAGCACATCGACAACCTTTTCGACATTGACCTCTGCCTTGTCATACTTCGCCTTGAGTTCCGCAATGCTGGTGCCTGCTTTTTTGAAAAGACCGAAGAAGCCTTTTTTCTGTTCGTTCGGGTCGAAGCCCTTCAGTTCCACCACTAAGCTGCTGAGGGTGTCGCCGACAGAGCCGAGGTCCTTCGTTCTGACCTTTTCGAGCGCCATGTCGGAGAACTGCGTGATCTTTGCCTGCGCATCCGCACCATACTGCAGGATATGGTTCGCGTTGCTGATATCGATCTTCCCTGCAAAATCTTCGACTGCCTTTTTCTCCGCATCGGTCAGCTGGATCTTATCCTCGATATTGACCTCTTTGACCGTCTCCGGCTGTGCAGATGCCTCTACCATCATCTGGTCGAGCTGCGTTTCTTCCTCTCCTGGCAGGATTAAAACCGGCATTTTAGCTTCCTTTGTATCTACTGTTGCAGCCGCTGCAGCTTCCATTGTTTTCATTTCCTCAGACATTTTCATTACCTCCGTTTGTTTCTTTTAAGATATCGTCAAAATTCATTTTATTCACGCCATCTGCATCCTTATTCATCAGCTGCTGCAGGACAGCGATATCGGTTTCGATGCTCATTTTATCATCCTCAAACATATCGTCTAAATACTGTTTGAGACTTTGATCGATTTTTTCCAGCCCGCCTTCGATGCTTTCCTTGCTTGCAGAAATGTTGCTGCCGTCAATCCCTTGATTTTCTAAGTTAATGTAATTTTTGACCAAATCCGTAATCATCGGTACATAGTGTACCGCAGCCTTTCGGATTTTGCCGCGATCCTTTGGATTCTTCTCCAAATTATCCGCGAGCTTTTGCAAGGTGCCTGCCATACTCTCGACATGCTGTCGCACCTTATCGCTGCGAATCTGTGACTGCAGCGTGTGAAGCTGATCTCGTCCGGCATCCAGCAGCTTGGAGATTTCCTCTGTTCGCTGGCGTACCGGCGTCACAACGGGCATCGCCGCGATCTGCTTTCCGCGCACGCGCTCAAGCACGACCAGAGCTGCGATTGCGATTGCGAGAGCCACAAGCAGCGCCCACAGGCGATAGATTGGCAAAATCATGGCAAGGATAAAAAATACCGCACCGCAGGCAAGGCAAGACATCCCCGCAGGCATCGGCTGTTTTGCCGCTTGTTTTTTCTCTGTGTCAGCATGCTGCTTCTCGTTTTGCACTTCCATCTGTCACCATCTTCCTTTCTTGTCATGCTTCCCTCCAAAAAAGATAAGGGGCAGCCTTTTCTGTTATTTTACTCTATCTTCCTTTTGTACGCAAGGCAAAAATGCACAAGAGACACAAGCTTTTACGCTGTGCCCCTTGTCAGTGTCTTTATTGATGAAATGTATGGTTTGTTTGCGGTTTCATACCCCTATTTCGCCTTAGCTGAAACCACGTTGGAATACTTCGTGTAAACCTTGTGCCCATCGATGTTCTTGTAGCCTCTGACTTTGTAGTAGTAGGTCTTGCCGGCCTTGAGATCCTTGTTCAGCGTGCTTGTCTTCTTCACATCGGAAACCTTCTTGAAGCTGCCGCTCTTCTTGTTCGCACGGTAAACAACATAGCCGTCAACACTTTCACCGGTCGCCTTCTTCCAAGAGATTGTCGTGCCCTTGCTGCTGACCTTAGCCGTCGCAGTCACCTTAGTCTGATAAACCGCAGCCTTCTGTGCGTAGAACTGCTGACCGTACTTGAGCAGCATCATGCTCTTTTCGTAACGCTCCTGATTGTTCTCAGCGCCGAAGATAACGGATACCAGATTCTGTGTCTTACCGTTGTTCTCTACCGGGATCACGGTTACGATGCACGCGCCGGAGCGATTCGTCGTACCGGTTTTCAGACCCGTCACGCCCATATTATAAATCAGCGTTGCGTAAGTGCAGTTCGCCACTGCGCCTTCACCGACCGTCGGGATCTCGATAGCATCCTTCGCAGTGAACGCAGTCAGCTCTGCTTCATAATTGTTCAGCAGGTAAGATACCAGCGTGAACATATCGCTCGCTGTCATGGAATTCTGTCTCTTTGCGGTGATCGCGCTCGCGTCGTAGTTCGGCAGACCATGCGGATTGTAGAATTTCGCGCTCTTCATGCCAAGCTTCGCAGCTCTCTGATTCATCATCTTGACAAACTTCGCTTCCGTACCGCCGACGGCCTCAGCCAGTGCGGTCGCGCACTCATTCGCAGATGGCAACAGCATGCCTGCGAGCAGATCCTGCACGCTGACTTCCTGTCCGAGCTTAAAGTTGTTTCTGAATACCGATGTAGAGTCCTCGGAGTTTGCCTCCTCGATGACCGCCTGCGAGAGAACTACCTTCGTATCTAAAGCGATCTTGCCTGCGTCGATCGCCTCCTGCACCAGCAGATATGTCATCAGTTTCGAGGTGGACGCGATCTGCGTTACCGCATCTTCCTTGCACGCATACAGGATCTCTCCTGTATCTGCATTGCCGAGCAGACTGCCATGCAGGAAACTGAAATATCCGTTTTCGTCCAAATGCTTGATATCGATAACAAACGGTGTCTTAGTGTCTACCATCAGTTCTGTCTGCGATTTCAACTCTGTCGTGATACCGAATACCAGACCCAAGTCAACGAGCTTCATATATAAGCCGCCATCCTTCTCATAGGTCCTGTATTCCTGTCTCACACCGTCAATATAGAAAGTCGGTGCATCTAGATCGATCGCGTCGTCCCCGCTGGTCGGGTCCTGCGTGTAAGTGACCGCGAACTTTTCATTTTCGCCGCCTGTCGGTACATAAGCCGTGCCGGTCGTTACGACCCAGCCGCCCTTTTCCCCATCATATTTGATGTCCATCTGCTTATCCGTACCGTTTAAGGCATTGCAGAAGTCCTGCATATTCACATAGAGATTGTACGTATAGGACGCATTATAGCCCTTTACTGTCACAGCCTCCTTGCCGTCCACGCTCACTGCCAGATTCGTGCGGTTCATCTGATCCGCCGCAAAAGCCACGCCGGACATGCTGACACAAGCCGTCAGAACCATTGTCAAAATGAGGAGCATACTGAGCATTTTCTTCGTCATGATTATCTTTCCTCGTCTTTCATTCATTAATCATCGTAATGCTTTGGATTGTAGAGTACTCTTTTCCGTTTTTACACAAAGCAAATTTTGTACCAATTTTCTGCCCATTTGCCACCTACTGAAGAAAATCTCTTCGCGCCGTGTTATGGCATTGCAAAGACACTTTTTCTCTCGGCTCGTATTCCGGTCTAGGATCGCTGCGGCATCGCCATAACGCAAAGAGGTAGCTTGAACCACGTTCAATTTTTCCTGTATTTCGGATTATTTTCCTATTTTTCGGATTTTTATACCAAAACACACCGAACATTGCCCGCTTGACCCGGCAGTCTCTTTCACCATCCGCCTGCGCCTCTGTCTGTGCACCCCTCCCGCGTTGCCGCAACGCAAAAAGAGCGCTGCATCAGCAAAGCTTTGCTCATACAAACGCTCCTTTGTCATTTGGTGATTTGTGGCAGGCTCGAACTGCCGACCTCTTGGTTGTCACCCAAGTGCTCTCCCAGCTGAGCTAACAAATCGCAAGCCGCGAAGAGCAGATGCTCTCCGCAGGATTTCGTTTCGAATTAGTCAGCAACGTAAGGAAGCAGCGCCACGATTCTTGCTCTCTTGATCGCAGTCGTCACTTCTCTCTGGTGCATTGCGCAAGTTCCTGTGATTCTCTTCGGCAGGATCTTGCCTCTTTCCGTCACATATTTCTTTAACTTTTCTGTATCCTTGTAATCGATTTTTTCTGTCTTGTCAGCGCAGAATTGGCATACTTTTTTTCTTCTCATGCCACCGCCGCGTCTCTTATCCATCATAGTTCTTATCTCCTTTCTCTTAGAATGGGATATCTTCGTCAATTGCGGAGAAGCCTTCCGGCGCCGCATCGAATCTCGGTGCAGCTTCCTGCGTCTGCGCTCTCTGACCGCCTGCAGGCCTGTCGCCCCATTCTAAAAATTCTACTCTGTCAGCTACGACTTCCGTGGTGTAAACAGTTGCACCATCCTTATTGGTATAGCTGCCGGTCTGAATCCTTCCCTGTACGCCTACCAGTCTTCCTTTTGCAAGGAAACGCTCGCAGTTCTCAGCCTGTTTGCCGAATACGACAACATTCGGGAAGTCCGTCTGCTTTTCACCGTTCTGTCTCGGCGGTCTGTCGATCGCTACCGCGAATCTGCAGATGGCCATCTGCGTGCCGGCAGAATAGCGAACTTCCGGGTCTCTGGTCAGCCTGCCAATCAATACTACACTGTTCATGCTTGCACCTCGTTCCTACTGTGCATCATTGTTGATGATGATGTGTCTGATAACGTTATCGGAGATCTTGAGTCTTCTGTCAAGTTCCTTCGGTAATGTCGGATTGCCTTTGAAGTCAACGACTACATAATATCCTTCGGCCTTCTTGTCGATCGGATATGCAAGCTTTCTCATTCCCCAAACGTCTACTTTTTCAACTTCACCGTCAGCAGCGATGATAGACTGCACTGTCTCTACAGTTGCGTCCTTCTTTTCGTCTTCCAAAGCAGCATCGATAATGAACATAACTTCATAATTTGTCATTTTGTCACCTCCCTGTGGACTATATGGCGACGCTCTCCGCCGGGCTCCGCATGAAGCGGTTCCCCGCATACTCGTCGCAGAGATCCGCGCGAACAAACTCGCGCTTAATTATTATACTACATCTACAGCAAAAAGCAAGCATTTTTTGCTATGCATATCTGTGTTTTTGCTGTATAGATTTGTGTCTCTTTTACGTGCAGCCCGCTCACTGCACCGAAGCACTCCTGCGATAGATGCACGCCGCTGGTGTCAGGAAAGCCTGCAGCTGCGGGTTCCGCTCGATCAATTCAAAGGTCTGCCCCGGCTGCATAAACGGTTTCAGCACCTCCGCAAGCTGCGGGAACAGGTCAAACTTGCTGCCAAAAAAATCGATTGCAAACGTCAGATGCGGGATCTTTTCATTCTCATTTTTTGCAAGCAACGCCCACACTGCATTGATGCCGATCTGCCCTTGTGCAAAACGACCGACCGCCGCGGTCAGACCGTCCGGCAACCTATCCGCCTTGCGATAAATTGTCCGCAGCGAGTGATCGTGCTTGGCGACCGTCATCCCATGCACAGCCGAATCATAGTCCGCAAGCGCCTTGCGATTCAACGGAATATTTTCTCCAAACGGCTCGAGAACGATGCCGCTGATTTCTTCCGGCAGCTCGATCAAAATATTGCGCAGCATCGGGAACGCAAATTCCACGAGCGATGCTTCGTCAAACTTCCCCTTTGCCGACCCTCTTGCATAAAAAGCCGGTATCATCTGCTCGCCCTGATTGCTGACCAAAAGCTCTAGGGTGATATTCTCATCCCCCTGCTTCCTGCAAGGAATGAAAACCCTCCTCCCCTGCAGCTCTCGATAAAAAGCCTGTTTATCCTGTGTTGTATTATCCATCGTTTTCTCACTTTCTGCTGCCCGCAACGGGGGTCTCTGTACAACCAAGCCCGTCTCGTACACATCCACAATTATATTACGACCTAAAGCGCCTCGATCTCCTCTAGCGTCAGCCCGGTATTCTTCGCAATGACATCGATTGGAATGCCGGAGTTTTTGAGATTCTTCGCAATCTCGCGTTTCTCCTGCGCTGCACCTTCACTGCGTCCTTCTTCACGCCCAGCTCGCTCGCCTTTATCATAGCCATCTTTCTCACCATCTGCATAGGCTTCGCGCGCCCGGATCTCCGCAAATTCTTCTACTGTGATCTCATGAAACAGCATGCCCGTTACCTCTCTGCTATGTTTGTGCAGGAAATCCGCGATCAAGCCCTCGTCCATGCACACTTTCACTGCCGTGTCGATGGCTTGTTTCAAATCGCCGCCGTTTGCGCCTAATTCCTCTTGGATATGGTACAGCAGTTTGCTGTAACCCAAAAGTGACGGACTTCTCTGCAATATTTCGCTATCTATATTATAGTTTAAGTTAATGAGATTGACAACCAGCTCGAGCGAATTTTCTTTCGGCTTGACCAAAAAACTTTCCGACAAACGCAATGTCCTGCACGACCATGGCTCTTTGCCCACATAGAACATGTAGAACTCAGGCGCAGGAAATTTCACTAAATGCCGTCCGTAAAGTCCTTCTCTGCCTGCGAGGTTCTCTAAGGTGCGGTTGACATAGCCGAG
>UQMQ01000112.1 GCA_900542245.1 uncultured Eubacteriales bacterium | reverse complement strand
TGTTGATATTCAGCATGCCGAAGCACAGGATATTCCGCTTCCGGACATTATCTTCAGTTCTTCAAACATCTGTCACACGGTACTGAAGTGGTACGAAAATATCGCGACGAAGCTGAATATCCCAATGATTTTATTCGATATGCCGTTTAACCATACCTATGAAGTTCCGGAAAACGCAACAAAATACATTCGGGGACAGATTGAAAATGCGATCACCCAGCTCGAAGAATTTACCGGACGTAAGATGGACTATGACAAGCTGGCGGAAAAGATGGCGATGAACAACGCTACCTGCGAATGGTGGAAAAAAGCGACAGACTGGGGAAAGGTCACACCTTCTCCGCTCAACGGCTTTGACATGTTCAACTATATGGCGATGATCGTATGTATGAGAAGCTCAGAAGACGGTCATAAGCTCTTCAAACTCTGGTATGAAGAATTAAAGGAAAAGGCGGAGCAGGGCAAGGGCCCTTGGAACAGTGCGGAGGAACAGTACCGCATCATCTGGGACGGCATTGCATGTTGGCCGCATCTGTCTACCACGTTCAAACTGCTCAAAAAATACGGCATCAACATGGTCACCAGCACCTATCCGAAGAGCTGGTACAAGGTATACGAAACGAACGACCTGGACGGCATGGCCAGAAGCTATACCGGCAACTACGCAAATCGTAATCTGGACTACGGCAGTGACCAGATGGAACATTTGATCAAAGACTTCAATGTGGACGGCGTTGTTTTCCACAGCAACAGAAGCTGCAAGCTGATGGACTTCAGAACCTACGAAGTACAGAGAAGAATCACCGAAAAGACCGGATGTCCATCCGTAATCTTTGACGGCGATCAGACAGATCCGAGAGTATTCAGTGACGCACAGTACGAGACCAGAATTCAGGCTCTGGTTGAAATGATGGAGAAGAACAAAGAAGCGAAGAGAAGAGGTGACATCTAATGGCTTACAAAGATACCATTCAGCAATTATGCGATGCGGCGCTGCACCCAGGCAAAACCATTGCTCAGACGCAGAAAGAAACAGGGAAAGCTTTAGTCGGCTGTTTCCCGATCCACACACCGGATGAAATCGTTTACGCGGCAGGCTGTGTGCCGGTCGGCATGTGGGGCGGCAGCACAGAAATTCAGCTTGCAGATAAATATCTCCAGAGCTTCTGCTGTTCCGTTATGAGAACGAATATTGAGTTCGGTATGCGCGGCGTCTATGATAACCTGAAAGCCGTCATCGTTCCGACCTTCTGCGATACGCTCAAGTGCATCGAAGAAAACTGGAAAGTCGCGGTTCCGCAGGTTCCGGTCATCGGCATGGCCTATCCGCAGCACAGGGACCTCAAGGTCGGTGTGGAGTTTATGATTAGCGAAACCAAACGTGTAAAGCATGAACTGGAGTTGATCTTAGGCAAGATCATTCTGGAAGACAAGGTGGAAGAAGCGTTTGCGATCTACGAAGAATACCGCAAAACCATGCGGGAATTCACCAAAGCTGCCGCGGAGCATCCGGAGATCATCGGTGCGAAGACACGCTATCTGATCATCAAGGCAGGACAGTTCATGGATAAGGCTGTTTACACCGAAAAGGTAAAGGAAATCATCGAAGGTTTGAAGGCAGAAGCGCCGTCGACTTTCAAGGGTACCAAAGTAATCCTGACCGGTTTGATGCCGGAGCCGGTGGAAGTTTTGGATGTCTTCGAGGAAAACCAGGTGGCGGTTGTCGGCGATGACATGAGCCTCGGCTCGCGCCTTTGGAGAACGCCTGCTAGAGATAACGTTGCTGACGCTTACGAAAAGATGGCTTACATCGTCGCGGATCAGGTGGGGGACACCTTCCTCTACGAACCGCATAAGAAGCGCGGACAGCTGTTGATCGACATGGTAAAAGAAAACGGTGCCGATGCTGTTGTTGTCATGATGATGAAGTTCTGCGATCCGGAAGAATATGATTATCCGATCTACAAAGCAGAGCTTGAAAAAGCAGGCATTCCGGAGCTTTATCTGGAAACAGATCAGCAACTGAGCACCTTCGAACAGATCAGAACCAGAGTACAGAGCTTCACAGAAATGCTCATTTAAGAAAAAGGAAAGCACGAGGAAGAAATACATGTTTTTAGGAATCGACATTGGATCGTCATCAACGAAAGTCGCGGTTTTAAACGACAAAAAAGAACTCGCGGGCGTATCCGTCATCAATCTGGGAACAGGCACCAACGCGTTTGAGGAAGTCATTGCTGATGCGCTCGCGCAGGCAAACGCCACGAAAGATGACATTCAGTACACCATCGCTACCGGTTACGGACGCGTCAATTTCCAAGATGCTGATAAGCAAATTACCGAGATTACCTGCCACGCGAAGGGCGTAAATTATCTGACCCAAGAGGCCAGAACCATCGTGGATATCGGCGGACAGGACGCGAAAGTTATTAAGCTTGATGCGAGCGGCAAGGTTGCTAATTTTGTCATGAATGAAAAATGCGCGGCCGGAACCGGACGGTTCCTTGAAGTCATGGCAAGAGTCCTTGGATGCACCTTGGACGATCTGTCAGAGCTTGCAGATCAGGCAACAAAAGAAATTTCCATAAACAATACCTGCACCGTCTTCGCGGAAAGCGAAGTCATTTCAAGACTTGCTGCCGGTGAAAAGGCTGCAGATGTAGCAAGAGGCGCGCATGTAGCGATCGCCAAGCGCGTGATGGGAATGTGCAATCGCGTCGGTTACGAACCAAAAGTTGTGATGACCGGCGGTGTTGCGCTGAACGCGAATATGGTTGACGCTCTGTCTAAGGAGATGGGATGCGCAATCGAGGTTGTACCACACTGCCAGGCAGCCGGAGCGATCGGCGCGGCAGTCTTCGCGTATGAGATTTATAATAAGTAAGATATCAGCAGCTAAGCAAACAGGAGCAAGGAGGAAATAATATGGCATTAATGACAGGCGCAGAGTATATCGAGAGCTTAAGAAAATTAAACACAAGAGTCTATATGTTCGGTGAAAAAATCGACAACTGGGTCGATCATCCGATCATCCGTCCGTCCATCAACTGCGTGGCAGTCACCTATGATCTGGCCCACGATCCACAGTATGAGGACCTGATGACCGCAACGTCTCATCTGACCGGACACAAGATCAACCGTTTCGCGAACATCCACCAGAGCACCGAAGACCTCAAAAAGAAAGTCAAAATGCAGAGACTGCTCGGCCAAAAGACCGCATCCTGCTTCCAGCGGTGTGTTGGCATGGACGCGTTCAACGCGACCTACTCCACGACCTATGAGATCGATGAAAAATACGGAACCCATTACCATGAAAACTTCAAGAAGTTCCTTACTTACATTCAGGATAACGATCTGATCGTAGACGGCGCGATGACCGACCCGAAGGGGAACCGCGCACTTGCGCCGCATGCGCAGCCGGATCCGGACATGTTTGTCCGCATCAAGGAAAGAAGAGCGGACGGTATCGTGGTACGCGGCGCGAAATGTCACCAGACCGGTTCCATCAACTCCCACTGGCATATCGTGATGCCGACACAGGCGATGAGAGAAGAAGACAAGGACTACGCAGTCTGCTTTGCGTGTCCGTCTGACGCGGAAGGTTTGTATATGATCTACGGCAGACAGTCCTGCGATACCCGCAAGCTGGAAGAAGGCGCGGATGTAGATCTTGGCAACAAGCAGTTCGGCGGACAGGAAGCGTTGGTAGTCTTTGACGATGTATTCATTCCGAACGAATATATTTTCATGGCAGGCGAATATGACTTCGCGGGCATGCTGGTCGAGCGCTTCGCGGGCTTCCACAGACAGAGCTACGGCGGCTGCAAGGTCGGTGTGGGCGATGTGGTCATCGGCGCAGCAGCGCTGGCAGCCGAATACAACGGCGCGGACAAGGCATCCCACATCAAGGATAAGCTGATTGAGATGACACATCTGAACGAGACGTTATACTGCTGCGGTATCGCATGTTCCTCCGAAGGTCACGCGACCAAATCCGGCGGCTACATCATCGACCTGCTTTTGGCAAACGTCTGCAAGCAGAACGTCACCAGATTCCCATATGAGATCGTCAGACTGGCGGAGGACATCGCGGGCGGTCTGATGGTAACGATGCCGAGCGAAAAGGACTTCAAGTCTGACCTGGTTGTCGGAAGAAACGGCGAAACGATCGGCGAGGTCTGCAATAAGTTCTTCGCGACAAATACCGATAAATGCACGACGGAAGAGAGAATGAGAGTCTTGAGATTCCTGGAGAACATCTGCCTGGGTGCGGCGGCGGTCGGCTACCGTACGGAGTCCATGCATGGCGCAGGCTCTCCGCAGGCACAGCGGATCATGATCCAAAGACAAGGCAATATCGAAGGCAAGAAAGCGCTTGCAAAAGCCATTGCAGGAATCAAGGAATGAGCTTACAGATGCAGAGAGGACCGCTTGTGCATCTCCTTTCGCAATAAAAGCTTCTGAAGACCGACGCTCCGCATGGGCGTCGGTTTTGCTGATGAACTAAATTTTCTTGTAAGGAGGGCAGAATCGGATTATAATAGGATAGGAAGAGGGAATGCGATGTAGACTGAATGATAGAATTTACATAGCCTGTAACATTGCTGACAATTTCAAGAATCAAGATCAGGAAGGAAGCGAAAGTAAGATACCATGAAAGTAGGTATTAAATATTGCGGCGGCTGCAATCCCCGATACGACCGCGCGGCATATGTAAAGGTGCTGTGTGCGCGGCATCCGGATTGGGATTGGGAATATGCGCAGGAGGGCGTGCGATATGACCTGCTGCTGGTGGTCGGAGGCTGCACAAGCTGCTGTGCGGGATACGACCAATATCAGTACAAAAGCATACAAAAAATATGGGAGCCGCAGTCGTAAAGACGGGCTCTTTTTGTGTGCAGGAAATATCGCTTGCGCGGCTTCCGGAATGTGAAAAAAGCGACGGTTGAAAATCTAATCGGCGTATGAAAATTGAATCGACAAAGCCGACTTTTCTTGTGTGGACGCTTACGGAGAACCCTGCATATGATGGTACAAAAGGCAGCAGCCTTTTTGTAAACTCATATATGGAGGCTAAAATATGGCAACATTCACAAACCAGGCAACCCTAACCTATAACGGAACGACAACCGCGTCCAATATCGTCACCGGAGAAATCCTCGAGGTGCTTTCCGCGCAGAAGAACGCCGTCGTTGACGCATATACCGCAGGCGATGATATCACCTATGTCATCAGCATTTTGAATACCGGGCAGGCGCCGCTGACAGGCTTGACGCTGACCGATGATTTGGGTGCGTATACCTTCGGTGCGCAGACCTTAACGCCGTTGACCTACGCGAACGGCTCGATTCGCTACTATGTGAACGGTGTCCTGCAGCCGGCGCCGACCGTAACCGCGCAGGCACCGCTGACGGTAACAGGACTGAACGTGCCGGCAGGCGGCAATGCGATGCTTCTTTATGAGGCGAACACAAATCAGTATGCGCCGCGCGCAGCAGGCGCAAGGATCAACAATACGGCGACCATCAGCGGCGCAGGCGTCACAAACCCTGTGACCGCAGCAGAAGCCGTAACCGCGGCAGAGCGTGCGGCTCTGACCATCAACAAGGCAGTTTCCCCGCGGGTCGTTACCGAAAACGGTGCATTGACCTACACCTTTACGATTCAGAACAGCGGCAATACCGCGGTAACTCCGGCAGACAACGCGACGGTCAGCGACCGCTTTAACCCGATTCTGTCGAATCTGGCAGTCAGCCTGAACGGCACGCCGCTGACCGCGGCAACAGACTACACCTACGATCAAGCAACGGGACAGTTCACCCTCACACCGGGCAGAGTTACCGTCCCGGCGGCAACCTACACGCAGGACGCCGCAACAGGCGCGTGGACAACAGAACCGGGCATCAGCACCCTGACGGTAACCGGAACGCTATAGGAGGAACGCAGTAAAACCAACAAGGGAACATTGCAAGTGATATCCCAAGCAGATTGCAGCCGAAAATCCGCCGATAATCCGGCGGATTTTCGCTACTCGTTATGTAGGAAATATCGCCATGCGATATTTCCGGAATCACGACAAAAGCACCTTGCGAAGCGGCGCTCACGCGTGCGCGCCATGTGCACATAGAAATCTGCATTTCGTTACATGTACTTTTCTCCTTTCCTTTCGTGCAGGATAAAGCGCAAGTGGTTTTCGTGCTGCATGAATCAAGCGTGTGCGGTGCACAGGAGAGCGTGATACAGGGAAAGGGAACCCTGGGAGATTACAAAGGAGGGAAAAAGGCGCGCCAAAAAAAGCTTGCTTTTGCGGCAGGCACATGCTATGATAAAAAAGGAGATACGAGGTATCTTCTGAAAGATGAAACAGCAAAAAAGGATAGCTAACGGAAGTCCGGTGAGAGTCCGGTACTGGCCAGCAACCGTAATGCGCAGAGGCAGACAGCCTTGTGCGACAAGTCGGGAGACGAGTTATCGCTTTGATGCCGATGATTTCTCTGGGAACAGAAATCTGCATCCATACGAAAAGGAGCGTCCGGTGAAAGCGCATGCTATGTGTGCGATAGACCGACGCGGCGCGGCGGCACGTTTGGCTACGCGCGCTGCTCTTGAGAAGCCTTGCGGCACTGCCCGCAAGAAACTTTGCGTATCGGGATTGGAATCTATGCAGACTGTCAGAGAAACGGCAGTCTGTTTTTGTTTGCATTTTAGGAGAAGGGGGACTGCTTCGTGAGGAATTTTGCTTTACGGCTTTGCTGCATGCCGCGCGCGGCTGCGCCCGGAAGCGCAGAGAGCGAAGGATTTTGCTAACTTCATGTTTTATGGGAGACGAAACAAAAGGAAATCTGTTTATGCAAGAGAAAGAAGGGCAATATCATGAATAAAGAAAAAGAAAACAAAAACCTTACTGATATAGTAAAACAACAGTACGAAGAACGGCAAGAGGTAGCGCTGGATATGTTTTTGCACCGAGAATGGAAAAACCCGGCAGATGCATATCTGCGCCCACAGGCAGACGAAAAGCGCGATACACAATAGATGACTTTCCTGCGCATTTTGCAGGAGACGACGGGAATGAGCAATTCTATCGTCTGACATCGACAACTTTTCCTGCGCATTTGTGCGGGTATGGCGGCTTACGAAAGGCTGCGGGGTGTAAGGCTCTGCAGCCTTACGCTTTGCCTGCACAGGTTTGTGCAGCGATGCAGCGCATACAGAAACGAAACAAGAATAAACAGTCAATAGGGAGCTAGATTATGAAAACAAACAAAAAGAAAGAACTTTGCATTGATATATTGGTCGATATCGCGGCGGGCATTTTGATTGCACTTGGAACCTACAATTTCGCGACAACGGCAAAATTTCCGATGAGCGGGTTCAACGGCATCGGACTGATTTTTTATCACCTGTGGGGACTGCCGATCGGTACAGTCGCTTTGGCACTCGCCCGGCGCGGCTTCGTCTGCTGCCGCCTCTCCCTCGACCGCTTCGCCTGCCGCACTCTCTCCGCTGTCCTCTA
>UQMQ01000111.1 GCA_900542245.1 uncultured Eubacteriales bacterium | reverse complement strand
CAAGAAGCCGCGTTCCAGGAGCTCCTCCGCTTCTGTGAGCGCCGTCTCGTCCGCACCGGCCGCAACCTCTACGACTTTATCGAAACCGATCGCCTTGATCGCGCCGAACACCTTTGCGGTCGTGAAGCCCGGATACTGCGAGGCAACCGCAGGCGCTACAATGGCGTAAATGCGCCTGTTCTCTTTCCCCTTTGCCTGAATCGCATGGATGACCCGGACTACCGCCGAGATATCATTCAGCGCGCCGAACGGGCACTCTGTAATACAGGTCCCGCAGACAATGCACTGATCCTGATCGATGCTTGCGCTTCCATCCTCTGACATACTGATGGCATCTACCGGGCAAGAGCGTTCGCAGGGCCGTATCATATTCGTAATCGCATGGTACTTGCAGGCAGACGCGCAGCGTCCGCACTCGATACAGCGTTCCTTGTCGATGTGCGCATACCCCTTGGTATCGATGGCAATCGCCCCCTTTGGGCACACCGAGCGACAATAATGCGCCAGACAGCCCCGGCACAGGCTGGTGACGACATGCCCGGACTTCGGGCATTCATCACAGGCAATCGAAACGACCTGTACGGTATCCTTGCTGCCGTGATATTCCCCCAGTCCGATGCGGATCCGCTCTGCGATGATCGCGCGGTCCTTATAGATGCAGCAGCGGCTCGGCGGTTCGCCCTTTTTGACGACCACATTGGCAATATCATTAAACGCCATGAAGGCATCCCGTCCTGCCCAGGTCTGCCTTGCAAGCTCTCGCAGAACCTTATATTTGATAATATCTACGTGGCTTTCAAACAATCTGTCTTTTTCCATTTCCCCTCTTCTTTCTATCTTCCTATCTTCTCCTGTATTTTTTCCATATCCACAAAATGGAGCGGATCACTCCGCCCCATTTGCATTTGTTGTCATTGCTGCACTTGAGGTACTATTCCTCCTCCGGCAGCGTTTCTTCTCTGTCGTGTCCTTCTGCCTCTGCAGCATCCGCTTCCGCAGCAGCTTCTGCTGCTTCATCGGCAGCGGCGTCCACAGCCTCTGCTGCGTCCTCGCCATCCTCGTCATACATGGTGATCTCCACAGCAGCATCATCAGCATCTGCCGCTTCCTGTGCAGCTGCTTCCGCCTCCGCCTGCTGCATTTCGAGGAAGGCTCTCTCCTCAGCCTCTGCGCGCGCAGCCTCTTCGGCCTGCTGTCTCTCGAAGTTTTCCATGATCTCCGCATTGACGCCGTAATCCAGCTCAATGTTTCTGTAACGCTTCATACCGGTTCCCGCCGGAATCAGCTTACCGATGATGACGTTCTCTTTGAGACCGAGCAGCTTATCGTTCTTGCCCTTGATCGCCGCATCTGTCAGGACTCTGGTCGTTTCCTGGAAGGACGCCGCGGACAGGAAGGAGTTGGTCGCCAGCGATGCCTTTGTGATACCAAGGAGAATTCTCTTCGGTACGCATGGCTCGCCGCCTTCCTCCAATGCCTTCGCGTTTGCCTCTTCGATCTCAAACTTGCCGTACAAACCGCCCGGAAGCAGGTCTGTATCGCCGGCATCTTCGATCTTATACTTGGAAAGCATCTGGCTGACGATCACCTCTACGTGTTTATCGTTGATATCTACACCCTGCTGCTTGTATACGCGCTGTACTTCCTTGAGCAGGTACTGATATACGCCCTCGACGCCGTTCAATCTTAAAATATCGTGCGGGTTCAAAGGTCCGCGTGTGATCTGTCCACCCGCGAATACCTGATCGCCCTCTTTGACGTTGATCCGCGCGCCGTAAGGAATGATATAGGTCCTATCCTCTTCCTCACCGCGTACGCGCACCTCTGTCTTGTTGTCCTTTCTTGCTTCGATGGCGATGACCGTACCGTCCGCCTCGCAGATCTCCGCAAGACCCTTTGGTTTACGCGCCTCGAACAGCTCCTCGACTCTCGGCAGACCCTGGGTGATGTCGCCGCCGGCTACACCGCCCGTATGGAACGTTCTCATCGTCAGCTGCGTACCCGGTTCACCGATGGACTGTGCCGCGGTGATACCGACTGCTTCGCCGATGTTGACTTCTTCACCGGTCGCCAGGTTGCGACCGTAGCACTTCGCGCAGATACCGGTTCTGGAGTGGCAGGTCATGACCGAACGGATAGCAACGCTTTCGATGCCGCAGGCTTCGACGCGCTCTGCTGCCGGTTCAAGGATCTCTTCGTTCTGTTCTACGATAACCTCTCCGCTGAGCGGATCGACGATGTCGTTGAGTGCGACTCTGCCGACGATACGCTGTTTCAGCGGTTCGATGACCTCCTTGCCGTCGGTAAAGGCTCTGACCTCCACACCTTCGTCAGTACCGCAGTCGAACTCTCTGACGATCACGTTGTGCGATACGTCTACCAGACGTCTGGTCAGGTAACCGGAGTCGGCTGTACGCAGCGCGGTGTCCGCCAGACCTTTCCGCGCACCGTTGGAGGAAATGAAGTATTCCAAAATGGACAGACCCTCGCGGAAGTTGGACTTGATCGGGATTTCTACGGTCTTACCGGTCGCGTTCGCCATCAGACCACGCATACCGCCGACCTGCTTGATCTGGTTCTTGGAGCCACGGGCACCGGAGTTCGCCATGATGAACAGGTTGTTCAAGGTGCCCAGGGATGCCATCAGTGCGTCCGCAACATCGTCTGTCGCCTTAGACCAGATCTTGATGATCGCCTCGTAACGCTCCTGTGCGGACATCAGACCCATACGGAACGCTTTTTCGTATTTATCGACTTCAGCCTCGGCAGCCGCGATGATGCTTTCCTTTTCTTCCGGAATTTCCATATCGCTGACGCTGATGGTCACAGCTGCCTTGGTGGAATATTTATAGCCCATGGACTTGATGTAGTCCAGCATGATAACGGTGCCGGTATTGCCATGCACCCTGTAGCATTTATCGATGATCAGACCCAGCTTCTTCTTATCGCAAAGGAAATCGACCTCCAGCGAATACGGATCCTGTTCTCTGTTCACAAAGCCCAGATCCTGCGGAATGCCCTGATTGAAGATGAATCTGCCGACTGTGGATTCGACCAGTCTGCCTCTTTCGTCTCCGTCGAGGAACATTCTGACCTTGACCTTCGCGTGAATGCCGACCGTACCGTTCTGGTAAGCCATCAGCATTTCATCGAGGTCTGTAAATACCTTGCCGTCGCCCTTTTCCGCGTAGGTGTTTCTCTCCTCTATGCCCGGGTGTGTCAGATAGTAGCTGCCAAGGATCATATCCTGCGTCGGTGTCGTGATCGGAGATCCGTCCTTCGGCGCCAGAATGTTGTTGACGGAGAGCATCAGGAATCTTGCTTCTGCCTGTGCCTCTACGGACAGCGGTACGTGTACCGCCATCTGGTCACCGTCGAAGTCGGCGTTGAACGCCGTACAAGCCAGCGGATGCAGCTTGATCGCCTTACCCTCTACGAGTACCGGTTCGAATGCCTGAATACCCAGTCTGTGCAGTGTCGGCGCACGGTTGAGCATGACCGGATGCTCTTTGATGACGCCTTCGAGTACATCCCATACCTCCGGTCTGACCTTTTCGACCATTCTCTTCGCACTCTTGATGTTATGCGCATAGCCCTGTTCGACCAGCTCTTTCATGATGAAAGGCTTGAAGAGTTCCAGCGCCATCTTCTTCGGCAGACCGCACTGATAGAATTTCAGCTCAGGTCCGACGACGATAACCGAACGACCGGAATAGTCGACACGCTTACCGAGCAGGTTCTGTCTGAAACGGCCCTGCTTGCCCTTGAGCATATCGGACAGGGACTTGAGCGGTCTTGCGCCCGGTCCTGTGACAGCTCTGCCGCGTCTGCCGTTATCAATGAGGGAGTCCACTGCTTCCTGCAGCATTCTCTTTTCGTTTCTGACGATGATGTCCGGCGCGCCCAGCTCGAGCAATCTGTTCAGACGGTTGTTTCTGTTGATGACACGTCTGTACAGGTCGTTGAGGTCGGAGGTTGCGAATCTGCCGCCGTCGAGCTGTACCATCGGACGAATATCCGGCGGGATGACCGGAATCACATCCATGATCATCCATTCCGGCCGGTTGCCGGAAAGTCTAAGCGCCTCGATGACTTCCAGCCGTCTGACGATACGGATCTTCTTCTGACCGGAGGCATCTTTTAATTTTTTTCTTAAATCAGCAGAAAGCTCGTCGAGGTCGATGGCAGCCAGCAGCTTTTTGATGGACTCTGCGCCCATGCCTGCCTCGAATCGGTTTCCGTACTGTTCTTTGGCTTCTCTGTACTGTTGTTCGCTGAGGATCTCTTTATAGCCCAGCCCGGTGTCGCCCGGCTCGATGACGATATAAGACGCGAAATACAGTACCTTTTCGAGGTTTCTCGGTGTGACATCAAGGCAAAGACCCATACGGGACGGAATTCCCTTAAAGTACCAGATGTGAGAGACCGGAGCCGCCAGTTTGATGTGACCCATTCTCTCTCTTCTGACCTTCGCCTTGGTGACCTCTACGCCGCAGCGGTCGCAGACGATCCCCTTGTAGCGGATCCGCTTGTATTTCCCGCAGTGGCACTCCCAGTCCTTCATCGGTCCGAAGATCCGCTCGCAGAACAAGCCGTCCTTTTCGGGCTTGAGCGTTCTGTAGTTGATGGTTTCCGGCTTGGTTACTTCACCATGAGACCATTCCAGAATCTTTTCCGGAGATGCCAGACTGATTTTCATCGATTCGAAATTATTTAATTCATAATCCTGATTTACGTTATTGTTCAAGGAGCCCCTCCCCTTTCTGTATTACTCGTCTTTGAAATCATCGAATGCGAAAGCCTCTGCTTCCCGCATATCGTCATCGTCCGGTTCCAGTTCGTCCTCCTCCGGGAGTTCTTCACTGAAGCCTGCGTTTAAGACCTCTTCCTCACTGCCCATTTCGGTCTCCAGATCCATGATGGACTCCAGATTCGGCAGATCATCGTCATACTCGGAAGATTCCTTGATCTCGATTTCTTCGTCATTCTCAGACAGTACTTTAACGTCCAGACCGAGTGCCTGCATTTCCTTGATCAATACCTTGAAGGATTCCGGAATGCCCGGCTTCGGAATATTCTCACCCTTGACGATCGCCTCGTAGGTCTTGACACGACCCACGATATCGTCGGACTTGACCGTCAGGATCTCCTGCAGGGTGTAAGCCGCGCCGTATGCCTCGAGCGCCCAAACCTCCATCTCACCGAAACGCTGTCCGCCGAACTGCGCTTTACCGCCGAGCGGCTGCTGCGTTACCAGGGAGTACGGACCCGTACTTCTTGCGTGGATCTTATCGTCTACCAGATGGTGGAGTTTCAGCATATACATGTAACCAACGGTTACCGGGTTATCAAAATATTCACCTGTTCTGCCGTCTCTGAGTCTGAGCTTGCCGGTTCTCGGATAGCCGCACTCTTCCAGCAGCGACATAATATCTTTTTCGTTTGCGCCGTCGAATACCGGGGTGGAGATATACCAGCCCTTCTTCTTGGCTGCCAGTCCCAGATGCACCTCCAGCACCTGTCCGACGTTCATACGGGACGGTACGCCCAGCGGGTTCAGCATGACCTGCAGCGGCTGTCCGTTCTCCATGAACGGCATATCCTCCTCCGGCAGGATACGGGAAATAACGCCCTTGTTGCCGTGGCGGCCTGCCATCTTATCGCCGACGTTGATCTTTCTCTTGGTCGCGATATAGCAGCGTACCAGCTTGTTGACGCCCGGCGGCAGCTCGTCGCCGTTTTCTCTGCAGAAGATTTTTACATCAACCACGATACCGGTCTCGCCGTGCGGTACGCGCAGGGAGGTATCTCTGACCTCTCTTGCCTTTTCGCCGAAGATGGCGCGCAGGAGTCTCTCTTCCGCGGTCAGCTCGGTCTCGCCCTTCGGCGTTACCTTGCCGACCAGAATGTCGGAGGAGTTGACTTCCGCACCGATGCGGATGATACCTTCTTCGTCCAGATCCTTAAGCGCGTCATCGCCGACGTTCGGGATGTCGCGGGTGATTTCTTCCGGTCCGAGCTTGGTGTCACGCGCTTCGGATTCATATTCTTCAATGTGGAGTGATGTCAGTACATCATCCATCAAAAGTCTTTCGTTTAGGATGATTGCATCCTCGTAGTTGTAGCCCTCCCAGGTCATGAACCCGATCAGCAGATTCTTGCCGAGTGCGATCTCGCCCAGCTCTGTGGACGGACCGTCGGCAATGACTTCGCCGGCCTCCACGTGTTCGCCGTGCGTAACGATCGGGCGCTGGTTGATGCAGGTGCCCTGGTTCGAGCGCTTGAACTTGAGCAGATGATAGGAGTCCTTGCCATTGTTGTCGTCTCTGCGGATCACGATGGTGTCTGCATCTACAAATTCAATGGTTCCGCTATGCTTTGCCAAAATCACAACGCCGGAGTCGCGGGCTGCCTTGTATTCCATACCGGTACCGACGATCGGTGCCTCAGTCACCAGCAGCGGAACCGCCTGACGCTGCATGTTGGAGCCCATCAATGCGCGGTTCGCGTCGTCGTTTTCGAGGAACGGGATCATTGCTGTCGCAACCGATACTACCTGCTTCGGAGAAACGTCCATGTAGTCGATCTTTTCACGCGGCATCAGTGCAATCTCGCCGTGCTCGCCTCTGGACGCTACCTTCGCGTTGATGAATTGTCCATCCTCGGTCAGCGGTTCGTTCGCCTGTGCGACGACCATCATTTCTTCTTCGTCTGCCGTCAGATAGTGGATCTCGTCGGTAACTCTGTGTGTTTCTTTATCTACCACTCTGTACGGTGTTTCGATGAAGCCGTACTGATTGATCACGCCGTAAGTGGTCAGGGATCCGATCAGACCGATGTTCGGACCTTCCGGCGTCTCGATCGGGCACATTCTGCCGTAGTGGGAATGGTGTACGTCACGCACCTCGAAGCCGGCTCTTTCTCTCGAAAGACCGCCCGGGCCGAGTGCTGAAAGTCTCCGCTTGTGTGTCAGCTCTGCCAGCGGATTGTTCTGGTCCATGAACTGAGAAAGCTGCGAGCTTCCAAAGAATTCCTTAATCGCCGCCGTCACCGGTCTGATGTTCATCAGCGCCTGCGGGGTGGTCACGTCGATGTCCTGCGTGGTCATTCTTTCCTTGACGACACGCTCCATTCTGGCGAGACCGATACGGAACTGGTTCTGCAAAAGCTCGCCGACCGTACGCAGTCTTCTGTTGCCTAAGTGGTCGATATCATCGACGGTGCCGATGCCGTAGTTCAAGTTGAGAATATAGCTGACGGACGCGATGATATCTTCTATGATAATGTGTTTCGGAGAAAGGTCATGCTTTCTCGCCACAAGTCTTTCCTTTAATTCGTCCTCGGAGTCTGTCTCCGCGAGGATTTCTTTGAGCACAGGGTAAAATACCTTGTCTGCGAGCTTCAGTTCGGACACGTCAAAATTGACATACTGCTGCAGATCGACGAAGCGGTTGCCGATGACCTTGGTGATCTGGCCTTCTTTTTCTTTGTCTGTGCTGTATGCGTAAATGTATTCTACGCCGGCATTCTCGATTTCAAATGCCAG
>UQMQ01000110.1 GCA_900542245.1 uncultured Eubacteriales bacterium | reverse complement strand
GAGCAGGAAGTAGAAATCTACTACCGCTTCATCGGCAAAATCGACTGACCTTTCTTTTTTTACCCAACAATATCTTTAATTAAGGGAAACGGGAAACGAGAACCCTGCAGAAAGGAGTTTTGCGAATGCGTATTACGATCACACTGTCAAAAGGTGTATTGCGGATTACGATTTCAAAAAATAAAAAGACCGCCACGGCTGAACCCCGGTAGCGGTCAATCGTAACCACGGCTCAGCCCTAAGGCTTCACCTCTTGGCTCTATGATATCACGTTGGCAAAAAAAATGCAAGCTGTTTTCAATTCTTTCAATCCTGTAAGAATTGAAATGCGGCGCGGAAAGTTTTGAGAAAGATTCTTCTGATAAGATAGGTGTATGAATCCGGGGAAAGGCTCCCGGTCATACATTTTTTCTTGAAAGGGGATTATGATGCGTATATTAAAAACAACGGATCTCAAAAAGTACTACGGCAGCGGGGATGCCATGGTGCGGGCGCTGGACGGCGTCAATCTTAGCGTTGAGGAGGGCGAATTCGCAGCGATCGTCGGCACCTCCGGCAGTGGCAAGTCGACCCTGCTGCATATGATGGGCGGTCTGGACAGACCGACTTCCGGCAGTGTGGAGGTCGCAGGACAGAAGATCTTCGAACTCACGGATGACGCGCTGACAATCTTCCGGCGGCGCAAGATCGGTTTTGTCTTTCAGAGCTTCAATCTGGTGCCGGTGCTGAACGTCTATGAAAATATCGTGCTGCCGATCGAGCTGGACGGCGGGCGGATCGATACCGCGCATGTGGACCGTATCATCGAAACGTTAGGTTTAAGCGAAAAGATCCATAATCTGCCGGGACAGCTTTCCGGCGGACAGCAGCAGCGCGTGGCGATCGCGAGAGCGCTGGCAACCAAACCGGCGATTCTTCTGGCAGACGAGCCGACCGGAAACCTGGACAGCAAAACCAGTCTGGATGTGCTGGGGCTGCTCAAGGTCAGCGGACAAAAATTCAGCCAGACCATCGTTATGATCACGCACAACGAAGAAATCGCGCAAATGGCAGACCGGATCATTCGCATCGAAGACGGCAGAATCGCAGGTGAGCACAATGTTTCGCGTTAAGAACAGCCGGTGCATCAGCCGGATCTCAAGGCGCAGTCTGGCAAGCGGCAGAACAAGGAATCTGATCGCCATTCTCGCAATCATGCTGACCGCCATTCTGTTTACCACCCTCTTCACCATCGCGGGTGGGATTTTGGACACAATACAGATGCAGACCGCCAGACAGGTGGGCACTTCCTCCCACGCGGGATTTAAATACCTGACATGGGAGCAGTACGAAAAGGTTGCGGCAGACCCGAAGGTCAAAGACATCTCTTATGATATTTTTGTCGGTTTCGGAGAAAATCCGGAATTCGCCAAGCTGCATACAGAGATCCGCTATACCGAGGCCAAAAATGCGGAGTGGGCGTTCTGCCTGCCGACGACCGGAAGGCTGCCGGAAAGCGGCATGGAAGCAGCGGTTTCCGAATCCATTCTCGACGCGCTCGGCGTTCCGCACGAGCTGGGCGTGCAGATACCCTTGGAATTTTCTGTACAAGGAAAAAAATATCGAGAAACTTTTACGGTATGCGGGTTCTGGAAGCAGGATATTGTGTCAGGCTCCAACAATATCTATCTGTCACGCGATTACGTGAATCAAGTTGCGCCGACCTGGCATGACGGTGATGCAGTCGTAAAGCAATCACCGAACATAGATGAGATGGGAGGCTGTGTCAATCCATCTATCTGGTTTGCAGACAGCTGGGATATCGAAGGCAAGGTAGAGGCACTGAAAGCACGCTGTGGATTTGACAGCTCTGTTAACGACGGTGTGAACTGGGCGTATGCCGGATCGGAAATGGATGCGCAGAGCATTCTGCTGGTTGCGGGTCTGCTGCTATTGATCGGATTTTCCGGCTATCTGATCATTTATAATATCTTTTATATTTCTGTTGCGGCGGATATTCATTTTTACGGACTGCTCAAGACCATCGGCACCACGCGCAGGCAGCTTGCCGGCATTGTCCGCAGACAGGCGTATCTGCTGTGCGTAGTCGGGATACCCGCCGGACTTTTTGCCGGATATTTTATCGCGGTATGGCTCATGCCGTTCATTATGAAAAACACGACTTTCGCGAACGATTTTACGATTTCGCCGAACCCTTGGGTTTTCGCGGGAAGCGCGGTCTTTGCTTTTCTGACTGTCTGGATCAGCTGTATCCGGCCATGCAGACTGCTGGCAAAGATCTCACCGGTAGAAGCCGTAAAATATGCGGAGGCAAGTCCGGAGCCGTCTTTCAAAACAGGGAAAAAACGGAAGCCGGTGTCCGCAAAGAAAACGCAGCGCGTTACGCCTTTTGCAATGGCTTGGCAGAACATGAAACGAAACAGGAAAAAAACCGTTTCCGTAGTTCTTTCTCTGACGCTTTCGCTGGTATTACTGCAGGCAACCGTGACCATCACCGATGGATACGATCTGGACAAATACCTGCAGGAAAAGGCTGTGGCGGATCTGATGCTCACGGATAGTCGCATTCTGACCTCCATGGGAGAGGCGGAATTTGATGATATTACACCGCAGGTCAGGAAGGATGTGGAAAGCCTCGATGGTGTCACGGAAACCGGCAGCGTGTATATGCGGGAAATCCGGCATCATATGGATGATGCGCACGTGAAGCGTGTGCGGGAGGCGATCGCGCAATATGGGCAGGATATGCCGGCAGTCATGACAGAACAGGCGGAGAGTTATCTTGATCAAAACGAGATCCTCGGACACGTTTACGGCGTTGACGGCATCGCGGAAGATAAAATGGAGATCGCCGGCAAAGAAAACGGAGATTTTGACCGGGAAAAATTCGCAAGCGGAGACTATGTGATCGTCACGGCTTTTACGGATACCGGAGACGGAGAATTTTATCACATCGGAGAAAAAGTCACGATCGACTTCGAAAGCGGCAGGAGCAAGACATATGAAGTACTTGCGATCGGCGATGTCCCATATGCGCTCGGACCGCAGCACGGACATGGTGTAGCTATTTACTTCACCCTGCCTGCGGAGGAGTTCATGCGGCAGACCGGCGAGACATCCGCGATGAGCATTGCGTGCAATTATACCGAGGCGAGCGAGGCAAAAGCCGAAGCCTGGGTAAAAACCTACTGCGAAGAAACGCACCCGGAGCTTTCGTATGTATCGAAATCCACGATACAAGGAGAATTTGACAATCTTACGCAGATGACCATGGTGGTGGGCGGCATTCTGAGCTTTATCCTGGGATTGATCGGCATTTTGAATTTCATCAATACCATGATCACCTCAATCCAGGCGCGCAAGAATGAACTGGCGGTGCTGCAGGCCGTCGGCATGACCGGCAGACAACTGCAGCAAATGCTGACAGGAGAGGGCCTCTGTTATGTCCTGCTTACAGCAGGTATGACGCTGACGGTCGGAAACCTGCTTGTTTACGCGATTGTCAAGGCATATACCGCACAGATGTGGATGTTTACTTATCATTTTGTGATTTGGCCGATTCTGGCAGCCGTTCCGGCTATGCTGCTGATCGGACTGGTGATCTCGGCAGCTTGCTGCAGTATCCTGCGTAAACGAAGCATCATCGAGCGGCTGCGCGCAGAGTAGGCGCTTGCCTGCCCCCGGGACTATGCAGCTTATCCTTAAAAAAGAAAGGCAAAAGACAAGCTTTTAGGACAAAAAGTGTGCATAACGACAAAAAAATGCAGCAGGAGTCAATTGCATCGCTCCTGCTGCACCATAAAAGCAATATCTACAATTTTGTAACTTCCTCGGCACAAAGCCCAGTTGCCTTGATAATTTCATTCGTATCCATACCGAGGTCTTTCAGATTTTTTGCAATCTCGCGCTGCTTCTGCGCGGCGCCAATGGCTTCGCCCTCCACCAGCCCCTGTCTGTGGCCCTCTTTGCGCCCATCTTCGCGTAAAGATGCCTGATCGTGCTGATACATCATGCGGCACTCTGCCCATGCAGCCTCGCGTTCTTCCTTCGTTGCATGCCGATACAAGTTTTCTGCCATGATGATGTCCTCCTCACTCTCACATATTTCCTGTACAGAGTCTTTGTAGTTTTCATCATTGGCATACCTGAGATAAACTGCAAGTTTTTCAATTTGCGTCATTTCCTCGACAGGCTTTTGCGGGTCAACTTTTCCGAGTTCGAGAAAATGAAATGCAAGACGATCGCACAAGAGAAGTCCTGTCTTTTGCTCTCGTACATCGAAAATGCTGTGACATCCGATCTCTTTCGGAAAGAGTTTGTTCTGGATGATGGATACTACAATGCTCTTTTTCATCATATCATAAGATTCTCCGGATTTCAATGAGGAATTGACGAGCCTGCCGCCATAGAACAGGGTGCGGCAGCGATAGTCGGCAAGGTTGGAGACCTGCATTTCAATGGTCAGAAGCTCGCCGGAATCGGCTTTCGCTTTGATATCCATGACGCTCTCTTTATCCAGTATCCAGTCACCCAAATCAATTGGATTGGTGATTTCAATGTGACGAATCGGGTCATTTTTTCGCTCAAGGATAATGTTCAGCAGGCCGATGAGTGCCGCGCGTGATTCCTCGGTATCGCTTCCGTAGATGCGGTGAAAGACATAGTCGTTATAAAGCGGCATACGCGAGCGGTAGGTATCGGTGTAGAGTTTTGTAATTTCTTCATTACTTGTTAAGTTCTTCTTTTTCATCGAGTTCTCCTTTTACAAATGCTGCGGAGAATGGATCCATTCGAGATAATAGAAATTCCTGTAAAACCATTCTAAAACAAACAAGAAGAAAATGCAAGGAAAAGCATGGAAAACATGGAGGAAAATTTTCCGACAAAATTCGACAAAAATGCAAAATACCTTTTATTTTTAATCAAATGAATGAGATAGCGCTTTGACCGATCCATGCAATCAACGGTGTATCCCCATATGATTCAATCCAAGAGAGTAGGAACAAGTTTTATTAGCACTCTAACAAAAAGAGTGCTAAATTTTTCTTTACTTTGCGTTTGAATGGGTGTACAATGGGTATATACAGAGTTGTGAGGGTATGCTAAGCATGTCCGAAGCTGAAAAAATGAATGAAATCGGATAAAAATGTTTATGTTTTGATGAAATAGGGGTGATGATATGAACAGTGAAAAATATACGCAGAACGTGCAGCAGGCTGTTATGGACTGTCAGAATATCGCGATTTCCGAGGGACATCAAATGCTGGATGGGGAGCATCTGCACATGGCGCTTCTGATGCAGAAGGACGGATTGATCCCGAAGCTGCTCAAGTACATGAATGTGGACGCGACCGCGATGATTGCTGATGTTGAGGAGGAACTGGAAAAGCTGCCGAAGGTATCCGGCAACGCGGACAATATGTATTCTTCCAGAAGACTTTCTCAGCTTTTGATGAGAGCAGAGAAAATCGCGGAGGAATTCAAGGATGAATATGTCAGCGTAGAGCATTTATACCTGGCGTTGCTGGAGGAAAAGGGTACGCCGAGTGCGAAAATTTTCGCGAAATACAATATCAACAAGAATAAATTCTTAGAGGCACTGTCCAAGGTCAGAGGAAACCAGAGTGTGACGAGCCAAAATCCGGAGGACAATTACGATGCTTTGAATAAATACGGCCGCGATCTGGTGGAAATGGCCAGAGAGGGCAAGCTGGATCCGGTTATCGGTCGTGACGCTGAGATTCGTCACGCGATTCAGATCCTTTCCAGAAGAACCAAGAACAATCCGGTGCTGATCGGAGAACCGGGCGTTGGTAAAACCGCAGTTGTAGAGGGCTTGGCACAGCGTATTTTGAATGGAGACGTACCGGAGGGTCTGAAGGACAAGACCATTTTCGCGCTGGATATGGGCGCTTTGATCGCGGGCGCGAAGTTTCGGGGTGAGTTTGAGGAAAGACTGAAAGCGGTCTTAAACGAGGTTGAAAAATCCGAGGGCAGGATCATTCTGTTCATCGATGAAATTCACAATATCGTCGGCGCGGGCAGAACCGAGGGTTCCATGGACGCAGGCAACCTGCTGAAGCCGAAACTGGCCAGAGGCGAGCTGCACTGCATCGGCGCCACCACCTTGGACGAATATCGTAAATATATTGAAAAAGACGCTGCACTCGAAAGAAGATTCCAGAAGGTGCTGGTTGATCAGCCGTCAGTTGAAGATACCATTTCAATCCTCAGAGGACTCAAAGAGCGTTTTGAAATCCACCATGGTGTCAGAATTACGGACGGCGCGCTAATCGCCTGCGCAACGCTTTCTGACCGTTATATCAGTGATCGGTTCCTGCCGGATAAAGCCATCGACCTGATGGACGAGGCAGCCGCAAGAATCCGTACTGAAATTGACAGTATGCCTGCGGAGCTGGACGAGATCTCGAGAAAGATCATGCAGCTTGAAATCGAAAAACAGGCACTCGGCAAGGAAACCGACAAGGCTTCCGCCGCAAGACTTGCGACACTCGAAAAAGAGCTGGCGGCGCTGAAGGAAGAAGACGCTTCCATGAGAGCGCAGTGGGAAAATGAGAAAAAAGCGATTTCGGAAGTCAAAGGAACCAAACAGCAGATTGAAGAAGTCAAACACCAGATGGAAGAGGCGGAGAGAAATTACGACCTCGAAAAGCTGGCACAGTTAAAATACGGCACATTGCCGGAGCTGGAAAAGAAGCTCGAAGAAGAAAAGCAGAAGGCTGACAGCGTAGACGGCGGAGAAGCAAGACTCTTAAAAGAGGAAGTCAACGAGGAAGAAATCGCGGAGGTTATTTCTTCGTGGACGGGCATTCCGGTCAGCAAACTGGTCGAAACCGAGCGTGAAAAACTTCTGAAACTGCCGGAGATCCTGCATCAAAGAGTGGTTGGTCAGAATGAAGCGGTTACAGCGGTCTCTGAAGCGATCCTGCGGGCAAGAGCAGGACTCAAAGACGAGAACAGACCGATCGGTTCGTTTATTTTCCTGGGTCCTACGGGTGTCGGCAAGACCGAACTGGCAAAAGCGTTGTCTGAATCCTTGTTTGATACTGAACGGAATATGATTCGTATCGATATGTCAGAGTATATGGAGAAACACTCGGTATCCAGACTGGTCGGAGCGCCTCCTGGATATGTCGGCTACGACGAGGGTGGACAACTGACCGAAGCAGTCAGACGGAAACCGTACAGTGTCATTTTGTTCGATGAAATTGAAAAGGCGCACCCGGATGTCTTCAACATCCTGCTGCAGCTTTTGGACGACGGCCGTCTGACAGACAATCAGGGAAGAACCGTAGATTTCAAGAATACGATTGTCATTATGACCTCCAACATCGGAAGCAGCGAGCTGATTGAGAACATGAATCAGGAGGGCTATATTCCGGAGGAGGTAAAGGAAAAGGTAACCGGAGAACTGAAGAACTACTTCAGACCGGAATTCCTCAACCGTGTGGACGATATCATCGTATTCAGCGCGTTGACTTTGGAACAGGTTAAGAAGATCATCGACCTTGCGTTCAAGGGTATCGAAAAGAGATTGGCTGACAGAGAAATGAAGCTGACCATGACCGACGCGGCCAAGGAGCTGATCGCCAAAGAGTCTTACGATCCGCAGTACGGCGCAAGAGCGATTAAGCGTTATCTGCAGAAGCATGTAGAAAACGAATTGGCGTGTATGATGATGGGCGG
>UQMQ01000109.1 GCA_900542245.1 uncultured Eubacteriales bacterium | reverse complement strand
CGGAATCACGACAAAAGCACCTTGTGAAGCGGCTCGCATCCATGCGTGCTGCTTCGCATGGAGACCGCAGATCGCGTTGTGCTCACTTTTGCGCGAACGAAATGGGAGCGGACCGGCGAGCTTGCAAAGAAACTGTTCAAAAACAACGATTTTCAAAATATCCAAAAAACCGATTGACAAAGTAGGTGATAAGTGCTACCATAAGCCTATGAAACATATAGGTTTTAAGAAAAGGGAACAACCGACATGAGCACAAACAGGAACGGCAGCAGGATGCAGTTCTACTACAGCGGATTTCGATGTTGCCGCAGGGGCTGCAGCAAATAAACAGGGAAAACAGCCGGGCAGAGGTATCTCCTGCGATGCAGGCGGAGCCTGCCGGTATATAAGATCCATATAGAATGATAGACAGAAAGAGAATGACGAAAAGGAGATCAGAACCATGAGAACATATGAAAGAATTACAGACTTAGTCGGCGGCACACCGCTTTTACAGTTAAACGCATACATGGATGACGAAGCACCGGAGGCAACCGTCCTCGGCAAGCTGGAGTACTTCAACCCGGCGGGCAGCGTCAAGGACAGGATTGCCAAGAGAATGATAGACGATGCGGAGGCAGCGGGCGTGCTCAAGCCGGGCGCAGTCATCATTGAACCGACCAGCGGCAATACCGGTATCGGACTGGCATCCGTAGCAGCCTCCAGAGGTTACAAGATGATCCTCACCATGCCGGAGACGATGAGCGTCGAGCGCCGCAACCTGCTCAAGGCATACGGCGCAGAGCTGGTGCTGACGGATGGCGCGCAGGGCATGAAGGGCGCGATTGCCAAGGCAGAGGAGTTGGCGCTGCAGACGCCGGGCAGCTTCATTCCGAGCCAGTTCACCAATCCGTCCAACCCGAAAGCGCACATTGCGACCACCGGACCGGAGATCTGGGATGACACCGAGGGTAAAGTCGATATCTTCGTTGCAGGCGTCGGCACAGGCGGCACGCTTTCGGGCATCGGCGCATATCTGAAGAGCAAAAATCCGAACGTCAAGATCGTTGCGGTAGAGCCTGCAGGTTCTCCGGTATTATCCAAGGGCGTTGCAGGCCCGCATAAGATCCAGGGCATCGGCGCAGGCTTCGTGCCGGAGACTCTGGACACCGAGATCTACGATGAGATCATTCCGGTGGAGAACGAGGACGCGTTTGCGATGGGCAGAAGACTCGCAAGAAAAGGCGGCGTGCTGGTCGGCATCTCTTCCGGCGCGGCTGTTCACGCGGCAAGAGAGCTGGCAAAGAGACCGGAAAACAAGGGCAAAGTCATCGTAGCGCTGCTGCCGGATACCGGTGAACGCTATCTGTCCACACCGATGTTTGCAGATTAAGCCTCAGCGGACAGGCGATAGATAGGCAGAAGTGTGGCACATAAAACAAGCGAGGCGAAACAGCCGCGCAGCCGGAGGACAAAAGTGTGCATAACGAAACCTGAGATTTCGATGCACACATGTCGCTCACGCATGAGCGACGCCCCGCAAGGTGCTTTTGTCGTTATTCCGGAAATATCGCACAGCAATATTTCCGAAATAATAAAGAAACGGAGGAAATAACAGAAGATGAAGATTTCAACGAAGGGGCGCTATGCGCTGCGCATGATGATCGACCTGGCGGAGCATCAAGGCGATGGATTCATCGCGCTTAAGGACATCGCACAGCGGCAGAACATATCCAAAAAATATCTGGAGCAGATTGTACCGATTCTGAATCGTTCCAGCTTCCTCCGCACCAACCGCGGTTATCAGGGCGGCTATCGGCTGGCCAGAGAACCGCGCGCATATACCGTCCGCGAGATTCTCGCGCTGACGGAAGGCGGACTCGCGCCGGTCGCCTGTTTAGACGGCGATACCACACTCTGTACGCGCAGCGAATTCTGCGCGACACTCCCGATGTGGAAAGGTCTGCAGGAGGTAATCGAGGATTACCTGGAAAAGATTACGCTGCAGGACCTGCTCGAACAGCAGCAGGCGCTCTACACGAATAATTATGTGATTTAGCAGTCATAAACGAAGACAGCAGCGCATATCCTTATATAAATAGAAAGAAAAAGGCAATGATTTTCGGCGGATTAATGAAAACCATTGCCTTTTTGACTGCCGCAGGCGCGTATGACCGACGGGACAAAAATGAAACAAGTGTGTCGGTTTTATGCGTGTCGGCTTTCAACCAGCACTGGATTTTGCAGCAAAGGTGTGCTATACTGAACTATGTATGAGCATATGCGCTGCGATTTGCAGCCTTGACCCGCTGCTCGGCGCGCGGCAGTGCGCGGCACTGCAGGGGGCAAGGCAAGGGCGCAGGCAGAAACAAGACGAGGAGGTTTCATAGATGAAACATTACGATATTATCATTATCGGGGCGGGCCCGGGCGGCATTTTCGCGGCCTATGAGCTGCAAAAGCTGGACCCGAGCCTCAAGACAGCGGTATTCGAGTCGGGTCACAGCCTCGAAAAGCGCAAATGTCCCATCGACGGCAAGAAGATCAAAGCCTGTATCAACTGCAAAAGCTGCTCGATCATGAGCGGATTCGGCGGCGCAGGCGCGTTTTCGGACGGTAAATACAATATCACCAACGACTTCGGCGGCACGCTGCACGAACATATCGGCAAACAGCAGGCGCTGGAGCTGATGCACTATGTGGATACCATCAACATGACCCATGGCGGCGAGGGTGCGCGGATTTTTTCGACAACGCAGACCAAATACAAGAAGATCTGCATGCAGAACGGACTGAAGCTGCTGGACGCATCGGTGCGGCATCTGGGTACAGACCTCAACTATGTGGTCCTGGAAAATCTCTACAGCGAACTCAAATCTCAAGTCGACTTTTATTTCGATACGCCGGTACAATCCATCGCCAGCGATGCGGACGGTTACCGGATTTTTACCGAGGACGAGGAATATCACTGCGCGAAGTGCATCGTTTCCGTCGGTCGCAGCGGCAGCAAGTGGATGGAGAAAATCTGTGAGGAAATGAACATCAAGACGATGTCCAACCGCGTCGATCTCGGCGTGCGCGTGGAGCTCCCTGCGGTGATTTTTTCCCATCTGACCGATGAGCTCTACGAGAGCAAGATCGTGTATCGGACCAAGCAGTTCGAGGACAACGTGCGGACGTTCTGCATGAATCCGAACGGTATCGTAGTCAACGAAAACACGAACGGCATCGTGACAGTCAACGGCCACAGCTATGAGGACGCGGCGCATCATACGGAGAATACCAACTTCGCGCTGCTGGTCTCCAAGCATTTTTCGGAGCCGTTCAAGGACAGCAACGGCTACGGCGAGAGCATCGCCAGACTTTCCAATATGCTGGGCGGCGGTGTCATCGTGCAGCGCTTCGGTGATCTGGAGCGCGGGCGCAGAAGTACCGAGAAACGACTGGAAAAGAGCATGGTCGTGCCGACGCTTGCGGCTACGCCGGGCGATCTGAGCCTGGTGCTGCCGAAAAGAATTCTGGACGGTATCATCGAAATGATCCATGCGCTGGATAAGATCGCGCCGGGCACAGCCAACGACGATACGCTGCTCTACGGCGTGGAGGTCAAGTTCTATAACATGGAGGTCGAGCTCGACGAGCACTTGGAATGCAGCCACAAGGGGCTGTATATCATCGGTGACGGCAGCGGTGTGACCCATTCCCTTTCCCATGCGTCTGCGAGCGGTGTGTTCGTGGCGCGGGACATCTGCGAACGATAAGGAGATTCAGCTATGGTACCAATTAACGGGAGCGGTCTGACGCGCGTCGCGCTTTTGAACGATTTTTCGTGTTTCGGCAAGTGTTCACTGACGGTTTCGATTCCGATCATTTCGTCCTACGGGATCGAAACAGTGCCGCTGCCGACGGCAGTGCTTTCGACCCATACAGGCGGCTTTGACCGTTTCGTCATGCGGGATATGACGGAGGATATGCGGCAGATCGCCGCGCACTGGAAGGAAATGGACATGCAGTTCGACTGCATTTATACGGGATTTTTCTGCACGAAAGAGCAGATTGCCTTTGCGCGGGAGTTTATCCGCGCTTTTTCGGGACCGCAGACAATCGTGCTGTCAGACCCGGTGCTGGGCGATAATGGAAGCCTGTATTCCTGCTTTTCGGAGGATTTTGCCGCGGAGATGCGCAAGCTCTGCGAAATGGCGGATATCATCACGCCAAACCGGACGGAGGCACGTCTGCTGCTGGGAGATGCACCGGATGAGGAGGCGGTCAGCAATGAAGAACTGCTGGCGGGGCTGCACAACGAAAACGTCATCATCACCAGCGTGCGCCGCGGCGACAAGATCGGCTATCTGGCGCGCCTCGGGACTGAAATCGTGAGGATCGAAAAGCCGATGGTGCATCGGCAGCTGCACGGAACCGGAGACGTGTTCACCTCGGCGCTTTGCGGCGAGGTGCTCAGCGGCGGCAATATCAAAAACGCGCTGCTTGCCGCGGCAGACTTCTGCGACCGCAGCATTCAGGATACTGCGAAATACCAGCCCGCACACTGGTACGGGCTCTGCTTTGAAGAGGAGCTGAGCAAACGGCGGTAACATGCAGAAATGATGCCTCGTAAATATGCTGTACGCATGGTGGAAACGCACCTCTCGTTAGGTCCTCGAACTGATCCTTTCACCAAGTCGCTCGCCGTACTTTGGACATTTTGCACCAAATATGCAAAATGTCAGCAAAGTACGCTGCTCGCTCGTTTGGGAAAGCATGGCAGCTCTGCGGAATCACGCGCGGTGCGTTTCCACCATGCGAAAATGAAATCAAAATACAGTCGCGCACATTACAAAATGCCGGGACCGCTCGTTTGCGGACACTCCCGGCGTTTTTTTGTTTACGGGCGATGCTGCCGCTTCCGGCAGGTTCGCAGGTCGCGGCAGCCCTAGTGTCTAAGCCTGCGCTACGACTCTACAAACGGCACGCCGAGGTAGTCGGCAGTGGAGAGCGCCAGATTCTCGGCGATACGATCAATGTTGGAAGTGATCCAGTTGGCGTCATCGACATTGTCATGATAGGCGACCTCGACCAGCACAGCCGGTGCGGCTGTGCGGCGCAGCTCGGCGAGGGTTGTGGTCGGTACGGCAGTCACGAGGTCCGGGTTCGGATAGATCAGCTTGAGATTGTTGGCGAAGATCTCGGCTGCGGCGCGGCTGCGGCTGCTGTCGCGGTAGTAATAGACATCCGGTCCCTGGAGCATGCCTGCCAGATTCGCGGGCGCGGCGTTGGAATGGATCGCCAGATGGAAGTCGTAGTTTCCGGCGTTTGACGCGGCTATGGACGTACTGACGCTGCCGTTCGGATCATTTCGAGTAAAGTCAATGCCGGAGGCTCTGAGGTAAGGCTCCATGGCATCTGCAATCAGATTTGCATAAAGCTCCTCATTCCCTCCGGTGACATAGGGATTGTATTCCTGTGTCGAGGGACTTAAAAAAATTCTGGGCATAAAAATTCACACAGCCTTTCCGTTATGAAATGTTACCTTCCGTTGACAAAGGTACGATACCAGTTTATGCGTCGGCAGACCGCGACGTGATAAGAATGTGACAGAAAAAGGGGACAAAAGAACGCATAACGAAATACAGATTTCTATGCGCACATGGCGCGCACCCATGCGCACCGCTTCGCAAGATGTTTTGTCGTTATGCGGAACTATCGCTGAGCGATCGTTCCGGAATAAGAAAAAAACGGTAAAGTTTGTTGACACATGGGGGCATCTGATGGTATTCTTATGCTGGCACAAAAACAGAAACAATCACAAAAAAACCGTTTCTTTGAAAATGCGTGGGGGGGGGGTACGATATATGAACTATCGAATCGTTTATTATGTAGGAACCAACTTGATCTGCTGGATCATTTTAGATATCATTTATCGCAATTTCAAAAAGTATCTGCCGAAAGAGACTTTGGCAAGAACAGAAGTGCTGTGCATGATTTTTTGGGCGATGGTGGCATGTGCAGCGGATATCGTGGCAGGTGTTTTCCGCGGCTATGTCTTTGCGGGCAGCAGAGCCTTGCTGATCACCGCAAATCTTTGCTATCTTGTCGCACTGGTGCTGGTGGCGTTTTTTTGGGCGGAATTCGCGCAGAAACGCGCGTGGTTTGTACCGAAATGGGCAATCCTGCATCGTGTGCTGCGCCTGGGACCGCTGGTGCTGTTTTCGGTCTGCGCAGTGATGACACCGGTTAGCGAGATGCTGTTTACGATCGACGCGGACGGTATCTATCATCGCGGTCCGGGCTGGGTGTTCCACACCGGGGCACTGGTCTATTATCTGGTCTATGCGACCGTTGTCGTACTGTATCAGTGCAGTCTGGAGCCTTTGCAAATCAAGCGCAGACAGTACTATCCACTACTGCTGTTTTTCCTCGCGCCGACGACCGCGGGCGTCCTGCAGGTTCTGATCTACGGACTTTCCTGTTTCCAGGCGGGTGTGACGATCGGCATCGTCATGATCTGCATGGCGAATCAGAACTATGTGATGTCAACCGATGCACTGACCGGTGTCTATAATCGGCAGGCGTTGGGCAATCTGCTGCATGATCTGTATAAACAGACCGGAGGCTGCAGGCTGGATGTATTTATGGTAGATATCAACGATTTTAAGATCATCAATGACAAGCATGGTCATATGGTCGGAGATCAGATACTCAAGCAGACTGCGTCGATTCTGGACGAGATCTGCCATGAGCTTGTCGACAAGCCCTTCCTTTGCCGTTACGGCGGGGATGAGTTTTTGATGCTGCTGCGCGACAGCAGCGAGAGCGCGGCACAGTTAAACGCACAACTCAAAAATAGATTTGAAGAGGAAATCAAAAAAGAAGATCGCATGTATATGACAGTCAGCATCGGCTGCGCAGAGGGCATCTGCAATAACGAAGCGGAATTTGAGCGATTGCTCAAGGTGGCTGACGCGGATATGTATACGGACAAGAGCGCTTACAAAGTCCGAAAGACCGTATCGTGAGATCTTCCCGGATTTTCCTCAGTAGAAAGGATGACAGGGAATCGTATGCTGCATTTAGAACAGGAGATTTTTTTCAAGCAGGCAAAGGAGCTGATCCGCACACACGAGGACGGATATTACATTTTTTCGTTCATCAATGTCAATAACTTTACACTGATCCATGAGCAGTATGGCGGCGAGACCAGCGATATGCTGCTGACGCATATCACGACATGCCTTGCGGCGTGCGCAGAGCAGGTCGGCGGGATTTGCGGGCATATCATCGCAGATCAGTTTGTGATACTGTATCCGCAGAGGTGCGTGGGACAGTCGGTGCTCAAGGAATTCTATGACAAAGCGATCAACCCGCCATGCCTGGAGAAGAAGATCGGTATCCGGATTGGTAATTACATCGTTGCGGACAGACAAGAGGATATCACTACCATTTACTACCGCGCACGTGTCGCGGCGGAGTCTGTGCGGGGCAGCTACGAAAAGAAAGTCGCCTTTTACAGTGAGGAGCTGCGGAGCAGACTGCTGCGCAGGCAGCAGATCGTCTTTGATATGGACGATGCACTCGAAAAGGAGCAATTTGAGCTTTGGATCCAGCCGCAGTATAATCATGCGACCGGCGCGCTCATCGGCGGCGAAGTGCTGGTGCGCTGGAATAAGGACGGGCAGTATATCTCTCCGGCAGAGTTTATTGAAATTTTTGAACAGAACGGCTTTATCTATCCGATGGATCGCTATGTCTGGGAGCATACCGGTATGCTGCTGCAGCGGTGGAGAGCGGAGGGCCGCACCATGCTGCCGCTTTCGGTGAATGTTTCGCGGTGCGATCTGCAGCATGCGGATGTGGTCGAGAAGCTG
>UQMQ01000108.1 GCA_900542245.1 uncultured Eubacteriales bacterium | reverse complement strand
TCGCTCGAAGACTGCCACAATATCTTTGAGGTACGCGATCGCAAGCGCGGACTGCTCCTCTGCGACCGCTTGGAGCTGCATTTCCTGGAGCTGTGCAAAATCGACGACCAGAAGCCCGTCCATACGCTGACCGAAATCGAACGCCTCGGCGCCTACCTCAAGTTTGCCAACATAGAAAATCGACAAGACTATGTAAAGCAAATCCTATCATCGGAGGACATCGCTATGACAGAAAACGCTTACCGTAAGGTCACAGAAGACGAGCTCGAATACGAACGCAGAGAAGCTAGATTCAAATACCAGCTGCAGCGCAATACCGAACTGTATGTGGCACGCAACGAGGGGCTGTCTGAGGGCGAAGCCATTGGTCTCAAAAAAGGGCGCAGCGAAGGCGCGGTACAGAAACAGCGCGAGATTGCTAAAAATTTTAAGCATGCTGGGATTCCCATTGCTGTCATCGCAGAGAATACCGGACTGACTATAGAAGAAATCGAGAACCTGTAGACACACAGGAATGGCATGAACATCTCACAACAGCCATTCCTGTTTTTTGTTGCACATATTCATGTAGGTTTGCAGGATCAGCCTCTGACAAGCGCTCCGCGCAGGATAAAGGAGTCATAGCGGCAAGAACTACAGCACCTCGTCCCCTAGCCGCACCTCGCAGATAGTATAGTCACTGTCCATCTCTTTCCAGCCCTTTCTCGTTCGTTGCATTGATACCTTTCGTATAGCATAGCCCTGCCAGGCTGTCACCAAACGCAGCGTGGAGTCTGCAAAATCTCTCCAAACAAAAGAGGAATCGCTCGCGATTCCTCCCTCATACGCTATTTACTGCTCTAAATCCTTATTCATGCAGCAGTTCTTATACTTCTTGCCGCTGCCGCATGGACACGGGTCGTTCCTGCCGACCTTCGGCATCTCGCGCCGGAAGGTTTCCGGCTTGCGCGCGTCCTCCGGCTTCGGTGCCGCCTGCGGCATCTGTCCGGCGCCGCCTCCGACAGACGGTCCTCTGCGCACCGTCGGCCGTGCAGCCTCATCCTGATAATCCTCCTTGCGGCCCTCGCCGCCTGCGATGACCTTCTTTCTCTCGGAAGAGGTATTGACCGTCACATTGAAGCAGAAACGCACAGTTTCCTCCCGAATGTCCCCGATCATTTCCTCGAACATATCGTAACCCTCGTTGGAGTACGCGATCGCCGGGTCGATGTGACCCAGAGAACGCAGTCCGATACCCTGCTTCAGATCGTCCATGGCATCGATATGATCCATCCAGCGGTTATCGACCACGCGCAGCAGGATCATCTTTTCGACCTCACGCATGTGCGCTGCGCCGATCTCCGCTTCCTTTTCGTCGTACAAACGCTTGAACGCATCGACAACATCTGCTTCCAGTTTCTCGGCATCCAAACGCTGCAGCTCCTCCTTCGTATAGTGCATGCCGCCGAAACGGTCGGTCAGGCGCGCAAGATTCTTGTTGAGCAGCTCGAAGTCCCACTCCTCCGCAAACTTGCTATCTACCGTAATCGGCACAACGATATTGTGAATGAGGTCCTCCATCATCTCCAGAATCGATCCCTTCAGATCCTCGCCGAACAATACCTTGCGGCGCTGCTCGTAAATGACCTCTCTCTGCTTGTTCATAACATTATCGTACTGCAGAACGTATTTACGAATTTCAAAGTTACGGCTTTCGACCTTTTTCTGCGCGTTCTCGATCGTCTTGGAAAGCATCCCCGCCGCGATCGGTTCATCCTGCATGCCGAATTTTTCCATAATTCCCTGCACGCGTTCTCCGCCGAACAGACGCATCAGATCGTCCTCCAGCGAAATGAAGAACTGCGTCTGTCCCGGGTCGCCCTGACGACCGGAACGGCCGCGCAGCTGGTTGTCGATACGGCGCGACTCGTGCCGCTCGGTGCCGATGATGCACAGACCGCCGAGCGCTCTGACCTGCGCCTGCTCGTCCGCGCGTTCTTCCTTATATTTTTCCAGAAGCTCCTTGAACATTTCACGCGCATGCAGCAGCTCCGGATCATCACTCGCCACGAAGCTGGTCGCGAATGAAATCTGCTCGTCGGTAAACTCCTTGGCTTTCATTTCACGCTTCGCCTCAAATTCCGGATTGCCACCCAGAATAATGTCGGTACCACGACCCGCCATGTTGGTTGCGATCGTGACGGCGCCCAGACGACCTGCCTCGGAGACGATCTCCGCCTCCTTTTCATGCTGCTTGGCATTGAGGACATTATGCTTGATACCGCGTTTCTTGAGCATCGCGCTCAGTTTTTCGGAAATCTCAATGGAAATCGTGCCGACCAGCACCGGTTGTCCGGTCTCATGTACCTCCGCGATGCGTTCCACGATCGCGTGGAATTTTGCAGGCTCCTTCGCAAAGATCGCGTCGTCAAGGTCCTCTCTGATGACCGGTTTGTTGGTCGGGATCACCACAACGTCCATGTTATAGATATCGCGGAATTCGTCCTCTTCCGTCTTTGCCGTACCGGTCATACCTGCCAGCTTGTTATACATTCTGAAATAGTTCTGCAGCGTAATGGTCGCCAGCGTCTTGGACTCGGAACGGACCAGTACGCCCTCCTTCGCCTCGATTGCCTGATGCAAACCATTGCTGTAGCGTCTGCCGAACATCAGACGGCCCGTAAACTCATCGACGATGACGATTTCTCCGTCCTTGACGATATAGTCGACATCCCGCTTCATGATCGCCTTTGCCTTGAGTGCCTCGACCACATGGTGGTTGATTTCCATATTCTCCGGATCGCCGAAATTCTCAATCTTAAAGAACGCCTCTGCCTTGGAAACACCCTGTTCGGTCAAACTGACGCGTTTTTCCTTTTCCTCAATCGTATAGTCGGCGTCCTCGCCCTCATACAGCGTATTGACAAATTTGTTCGCGATCCGATACAAGTCGGTCGATTCATCACCCTGTCCGGAAATAATCAGCGGCGTTCGCGCCTCATCGATGAGGATCGAGTCCACTTCGTCGATGATCGCGTAATTCAGCTCTCTCTGCGTCAGCTGATCCTTGTAAATGACCATGTTATCCCGCAGATAATCAAAGCCGAATTCGTTGTTGGTTCCGTATGTAATATCGGCCCGGTAAGCGGCCTTGCGGGTCTTGTCTGAGATGCCGTGCACCACGCAGCCGACGCTCAGCCCCAAGAACGTGTAGATCTTACCCATCCATTCCGCGTCACGCTTTGCCAGATAATCATTGACCGTAATCACGTGAACGCCCTTGCCCGCGAGCGCATTCAGATAGGTCGGCAGCGTCGCGACCAGCGTCTTACCTTCACCGGTTTTCATCTCGGCGATGCGACCCTGATGCAGAACGATACCGCCGATGACCTGCACCTTGAAGTGCTTCATGCCGACACTTCTCCACGCCGCCTCACGGCAGACCGCAAACGCCTCCGGCAAAAGGTCATCCAGCGTTTCGCCGTTTGCAAGCCGTTCCTTGAACTCCGGCGTCTTGGCCTTCAGCTCTTCATCGGTCAGTGCCGCCATCTGATCCTCCAGCGCCATGACCTGATCTGCAATTTTTTCTACTTTTTTTACCTCCTTGGTGTTGATATCACCAAAGATCTTCTCCATCAATCCCATTTCGGTTTCCTATTCCCTTTCTACTCGTCTCGCGGCAGCTCTGTCACAATCATGTTGATTTCGAGCGCCTTGCGGCTGTCTGCCTTGGTTACTTTCACTTCAAAACGCTTGTAGTCTGCCTCATAGACAAAGCTGTCCCCCACACTTGGGAGCTTGTCGAGCTGCAGCACCACCCAACCATTGACCGTTGTCGCGTCAATATCTTCTTCTACATCAAAGTAGTCGAACATCTTATCCAGATTCGTCCCGCAAAGCACGCGGTAAGAGCCGTCCTGCTGCTGCACGATGTCCTGCAGCTGCACCGCGTCGTGCTCGTCATAAATCTCGCCGACCAGCTCCTCGATGATATCCTCCATCGTCACCAGTCCCGAAGTCCCGCCGTACTCATCGACGATGATCGCGATATGCGTTTTGCCAAGCTGCAGCTTCTTGAGTAGCTGCGAAATCTTCATGGACCCCGCCACGAAGATGACCGGCTTGACATAGGAGGAGACCGGAACGTCTGTACCTTTAATATAATTATGAAAATCTTTTTGATTCAGCACGCCGACGATATTGTCAAGGTCGTCCTCATAGACCGGCAGTCTCGAAAATCCGGTGCTCAAAAAAAGCGCCGCAATCTCGTCCTTGCCCTCATCAATCTCGATCGCTTTGATATCCACGCGCGGCGTCAGCACGTCCCAGGCTTCCAGGTCGTTGAACTCGATCGCGTTCTGGATCAGCTCGCTCTGCTGCCCGTCGATGCCGCCCTCGGTCTCTGCCTCCTCCACCAGCGTCAGTAGCTCATCCTCGGTGATCGGCTTGGTATCGCCGGTACGGAAGACCAACGCCAACAGCTTTTTCCACCCGCTGAAAATCCAGTTAATCGGTGCCAGAATCACCATGAAAAATTTGAGCAGCGGCGCGGAAAACATCGAGAACTTCTCAGGGCTTTCCTTGGCAAGACTCTTCGGTGAAATCTCGCCGAAGATCAGCACTACGACCGTCGTCGCGATGGTCGATACCGTCGCGCCGTAGACCGGATACAACTCCAGACACAGCACTGTCGCCAGCGAGGTCAGCGCGATATTGACGATGTTATTGCCTACCAGCAGTGTCGAAAGCACTGTGTCGAACTGCTCAGAAAGCTCGAACACATCGCGTGCCCGCCGATTGCCGTCATTCGCCAGATTTTTGATCCGGATGCGGTTGACAGAGGTAAAGGCGGTTTCTGTTGCCGAGAAATAGGCGGAAAAGCCCAGCAGCACGACAATCCAAATGATTTTTGTTATCATATTTTTTTCATTTCCTTTCACGCGAGGCAGGCAAAGGCGTTGTCTGTATCCCCACGCAGTAATTATCTTACCACAGATTACATCGAAATTAAAGTGAAAAGCGTGTGAATTGCCTGTCTTAGCGCTTTCTTTTTATCTTTAGCCCGCCCCGTGCTGTCTTGAAGCTTCTCGCGCCGCCGTTTTCTTTGCAACGTTTCCAGATTGACCTTCGATACCCGCCTTCCCGCCGCTTGTCACCTTTATCTATTTTTATAGTTGACAAGCACCTGCGCGCGCGGTATACTCTTGTCATGGTCATGGAATCATTTGATCGTTCGCCTCGCGATACTCTGTCTGACGAAGGACAGCCGCAAGGCGCGGGAAAGGAGTGGCATCGATGTCGACCAAAACGGAATTACTCGCCCTGCTCGCACAAAAGGAAGGGCGCTATGCCTCCGGGCAGGAGCTTGCGGACACCCTCGGCGTATCCAGAAACGCGATCTGGAAAGCCGTCAAAGCGCTGCAGGCGCAGGGCTACACAATCGAAAGCCTGCCGAGCACCGGTTATCGTCTGCGCCAAAAAGCGGATATTTTGACGCGGGACGCGATCTGCGAAGCCCTGCACGTTCCGCTCAAGCTCCACCTTCTCGACAAGGTGGACTCCACGAACAATTATGCCAAGACGCTCTCGGAGCTTTCCCTGCCGCAGCTTGTCGTTTCTGAGGAACAGACTGCCGGACGCGGCAGACTGGGGCGCAGCTTCTACTCCCCGGCAGGCAAGGGCATCTACATGAGCTTCGCTTTCTGTCCGCAGCTCGAACTGAGCCAGGCGATGCTCGTCACCACGATGACCGCGGTCGCAGTCTGCCGCGCCTTGGAATCCTTGACGGGATTGCATCCAAAGATCAAGTGGGTCAATGATATTTACCTCAACGAAAAAAAGCTCTGCGGTATTTTGACAGAAGCAGAGACAAATTTTGAGACGGGGGAGATTCAAAAGATCATCGTCGGTATCGGCATCAACTGCTTCGAGGACGCGGCGATGCCGCCGGAGCTCCGGGAGGTCGCGACCTTTCTCGACAAGCCACAGGAAAGCTTTGACCGCAACGCGCTGATCGCCGCGATTGCCAACGAATTTTTTGATATGCTCGCGCATTTTGACCGCGCGAAGATCGTCCGCGACTACCGCGCGCGTTCTTTCATCCTCGGACAGCAGATTCTGATCTTCAATCCTGCCATCGCACGCGCCATCGGCAGACCCGATAACCGCCTTTCGGAGGGCATTCGCGCGCGTGCCATCGATATCGATGAAACCGGCGGGTTGGTCGTCGAGTATCTGGAGGGAATCAAATCGCGCCAGATGGAGACCTTATCGACCGGAGAGATCACCGTCCGCAAGGTATACGACTGAGTACATAAGCTATAAACAGTAAAATCGCTATGATTTTGTGGAGCCTTCGTACAGAGCTCGGTTCCGCAGCATCCCATATAACCGGAAAGTGAGATTAAGAAATGAACACAAACACAAAAACTAAAGCAACAACCGCTTATCCTCTTGTTATCTGCGGCGTTTTCGCTGCCGTTATGGTCGTCTGCTCCTGGATCGCGATCCCGCTGCCGTCCGGCGTGCCGATCAATCTCGCCGTACTCGGCGTCCTGCTGTCCGCAGGCTGTCTGGGCTTCAAATACGGCACCCTGACGCAGCTCGTCTATGTCCTGCTCGGCTGTGTCGGTCTGCCGGTATTCGCAGGGTTTAACGGCGGCCTGCACGTCATCGCCGGTCCGACCGGCGGCTACATCGTCGGGTACATCCTCTGCGCGGGCATCGTCGGTTTCATCGCCTCCCGCACCAAGTCCTTCTGGGCGCTGGTCGGCGCCATGATTCTGGGCGTTCTTGCCTGCTACGCTTTTGGTACACTCTGGTATGTACACCTGATGGACATCACCTTCGCTGTCGGCCTCGCACAATGCGTCATCCCGTTCCTGCCGTTTGATGCGATCAAAATCGCACTCGCAGCCCTGCTCGTGCAGAGACTGCGGCATACGAACCTGATCAAGCTGTAGCGCCTGCAACATTTGCTATTTAAAAGCGCGACTATCACAGCACAGTGAAGTGTGTGACCGTCGCGCTTTTCTTATTTCTTTGATCTTTTATGTACGAAATATCTTAATTTTTTCTCCTTCTCTAAAAGCAGGATGAAACCTATCAGTATCAGTTGTGAGACAAATGCCAGTACCACAGCTTGTCACGATCCTTTTTCACTATCACCATTCTCGGCATAAAAAATAGTTCCCAGTAAATTGTGAATATAGTGCATCCACATGATCATAACCAAGCTATTCATCATGTTATAGAGCTTTGCAAAAATAATGGCTAAAACAATGCATCCCAAAATCTGACTGCTGATTGCATATTTCCAGTTCTCCGGAGTACTGTAGTAAAACAAATTCAACGGCAAGTGCCAGATCCCCCAAACAAATCCTAGTATAACAACTCCTTTCCATCTCCCGTATCGTTCCTGCAGCTTTGGCTGCAAAAAATATCTCCCCCCATATTCTTCGCCAAAGCAAAAAAGAAAGTTGTAAAAAAACGCGGGAAGTTGAGAAAAGAAAATGAGCCAATTCTTCATGTTCATTACATCCAGAAGAAAATTTTTCGCACTTTCTTCACAAAATGCAGAAATCAGATTGATTCCAAACCAGAGCAGAATATAGAGCAAGGAATATAAACAAAAATTTCCAACAGAGATCCTGATATGACCTTCTTTTTTCTTCCCTATAAGCACCTATTCAATCTGAATTTCCTTGTAATATTCCTCCAAAGACATCTGCTTACTGTCGTTTTTCGTAATCAGAACCTCAACTCTGCGGTTTTTCGCTCTGCTCTCCTTTGTGTCAAAGGAGCTGATTGGCCTAAATTGTCCATAGGAGCAGGCCACAAGCTTCGCGGGGTCTATAATGTTTTTCGTCTGAATATAAAGCAAAACCTCTGTGGCACGGTTAGAAGCCAGAAATCTATCGCTAACAGGCTCATTCGGCTCATCCCGCGTTGCCTGCGAGGTATGCCCTAAAATACG
>UQMQ01000107.1 GCA_900542245.1 uncultured Eubacteriales bacterium | reverse complement strand
GCGCGAGCGATGTGAAAATGCATCGTTCTTATGTGATGCATCTCACATCCGGCAAAATCAGCGATGGCACCACGTAAAAAAGCTTGAAAAATCAATACTTTGTTGGGTCGTATCTTTTGGCACGATTCATGCATATAAGAATAGACAAAAGAGAATTCTGTTTGAGACAGATGTCGAAAACCAAAGAGAAAGGACAAAAATAAAACATGGATTGGAAAGAGTATTATAAAAGCAGAGTTGTCACAGCAGAAGAGGCGCTCAGCCAGATTAGAGACGGTGAAATGGTAATGCCTTCGCATGCGGCAGCAGAGCCGAAATATTTAACTTACAAGATGGTAGAGATGAAAGACCGTTTTCATAATGTAGGCATTCTGCAGGGTTTGAATATCGGTGATGCACCTTATGCAGCAGAGGATTGCTACAAGCATTTTGTGATCAACTCTTTCTTCTACGGCGCGAACAACAGAAAATGTTTGCAGGAGGGCAGAGGAGAAACGATTCCAATCCATTTCTATGCGCAGCCAGTCGCGATGAGACAGCATGCGGTGCCTGTTGATGTCGGTCTGATTCAGGTAACACCGCCGGATGAAGACGGCTATGTCAACATGGGAACCTCCTGCGACCAGACAGCAGAGATCGTGAAGCTTGCAAGGATCACCATCGCGCAGGTCAATAAGAATATGCCGCACCTTTGCGGACAGACCAAAATCAAGGTTACAGATATCGATTATTTCGTGGAATATGACGAGGACATTTACGAGCTGCCGTTCATCACCAGTGATGATCCGGTTTCCGAAAAAATCGGCTACCACATTTCGACGCTGATCGAAGACGGCGCGTGCCTGCAGATGGGACAGGGCAAGGTGCCGAATGCGATCCTGAAGTTCCTCGAACATAAAAAAGATTTAGGTATTCATACTGAGGTATTCTCCGACAATTTGATTCCACTGGTCAAGAAGGGCGTGGTCAACGGACAGGCGAAGCAGATTGATAAAGGCAAGATCGTTGCGACCTTTGTACAGGGGACGAAAGACTTATATAAATTTGTGGACAATAACCCGATGATCCAGCTGATGCCGGTCGACTACACGAATAATGTCGGCATCATCGCCCAGAATGATAACGTGGTAGCGATCAACTCCGCACTCGAAGTGGATCTGATGGGTCAGGTCGTTGCAGATTCCGTTGGCAGCAAGATGTTCTCCGGTGTCGGCGGACAGCAGGATTTCCTCAGAGGCGCAGAGCAGTCCAAAAACGGAAAGCCGATCATTGCGCTGCCGTCTACGGCAAAGAATGACACGATTTCCCGTATCGTCGCAGGTCTGAAGCCGGGCACACCGGTCACCACGACCAGAAATGAAGTGCACTATGTCGTTACGGAATACGGTATCGCGGATCTGTTCGGCAAGTCCATCAACCAGAGAGCAGAGGCGCTGATCAACATCGCGCATCCGAAGTTCAGAGATCAGCTCAGAAAGGACTTCGAACAATATCAGAGAGAAGCAGGCAGAATTTATTTCTAACTGATTTCCTATAAATGCATCCTTAAATAAAAATCACCCCGATTCATGTGGAATGGACCGGGGTGATTTTTTGGATGCGCTCGGCGGCGCACTGCACAGCGGTCTCAGAAACCGTACCAGTGCATCAGGAATGCTGCGAATAACGGTACGGTCGCGACGGACAAGAAAGTCGTAAAGGCTACCATTTCGGCGCAGGTCAGTGAATTTTTTCCTTCGATAGCAACGACCGGAACGGCTGCTACCGCGCCCGGAAAGACTGCCGCAAACGTCATGCACAATTTTACCTCCGGCAGGATCGGCAGCCAGTTGACTGCCAGAAAGGTCAAAACCGGAAGCAGGAGCATCTTGAGGACAGAAATCGCGACGAGTTTGCCGTTCTTTATGATCTTGAGCGGATTGCTCTCTCCGAGCTGCACGCCAACGAGCAGCATGGAAATCGGAACGGTCGCGTCGCCGATGGTCTCGATCGACTCAAAGAGCAACGCAGGCAGATGCAGACCGGCAAACAGCAGGATGATGCTGACGAACGCAACGATCGTATTGATATTCAAGAGGGAAGCGAGCACCGAGCGGAGATCGAACGCGCTTTGCTTCTGCAGACCCTGCGAACCCATCGACAGGATGATCGGGCCTAATGTGTACAAATAGAGCGTTAGTGTGATATTGTGCACGACCATGAAGTACAGAATATCCTGACCGAAGAGGGCCAGTGTGATCGGAAAGCCCATGAATCCGCTGTTGAGCGAGGCAAAGACAAAGGCATAAACGCCGACGTCCTCCAGCGGAGAAACGCGAAGCAGATACTTGCAAAGCACCCAGCCCAGTACTGCCGCACAAACCGAAAAGAGCGCGGCGCCGAGTAAGGTGTAAAGCGTCGCGGCAAAGGTGTCGTCGGTCAATTCTTTGGAAGTGATCGATGAGAAGATCATACAGGGCGCGATAACCTTGATCAGTAAGTTGGTCAAGAATTTGTTCCCCTCGCGCGGAAGAACGCCGGTACGGTTCGCAATAAAGCCGACCGCCATAATTAAAAATATAGATACGATTTTTTCTACAATCAAACCCATGTGATTCTAAGCTGCCTTTCTGTGTGGTATGTGATTTGCCTGTTTTCTCTCAAAGGGATAACAAAAAACAGATATAAATATTGTATCACTTTTTATTTGAAAAGTCTTGACTTTTCGCTATTTTTCGATATAATTTTTCATAAGGTGTTTAGTATTTCTAAACTTAAAGTTTAATATTTCAAAGACCGAAAACACAGAATGCTGCGAAGGGAAAACAAAAGCCCCACGCGGCGTTTTTGCGCACGCGCCGCGCGGCATTTTGGAAGGAGTGTTTCATGGAAATCGGTAGCAAAATCAAGGAGTTGCGGATGAAAAACGGTTTGACGCAGGAGGAGCTGGCGGATCGCAGCGAGCTTTCCAAGGGCTTTATCTCGCAGCTCGAAAACGATGTGACCTCGCCGTCAATCTCGACCCTCGAGGATATTCTGCAGTGTCTGGGCATGACGCTGAACGAGTTTTTCGCGGAGGTGCCGCAGCCGCCGCAGATCGTATTCGGTGAGGAAGACTATTTTGAGAAGGAGGACGCGGAGCTGCAGACTTTCACGCAGTGGATCATTCCCAACGCGCAGAAGAACAGGATGGAGCCGATCCGCATGCAGATCCGGTCCGGCGGGGCGACCTACCCGGACAATCCGCACGAGGGTGAAGAATTCGGCTACGTCCTCAAGGGTGAGATCACGATCGTACTCGGTCATGAACAGTATCGCGCGCGTGCCGGAGAAGCATTTTATTACACCGCGGATAAGGAACACTATATCATATCGAAGAAAGGAGCGGAAATTCTGTGGGTCAGCACCCCGCCGAGTTTCTAACAGGACGCATGGCATTGATCGAATTGCAGAATATCTCAAAATCTTACGACGGAGAGCTGGTGCTCGACGAGTTTGACCTCAAGATCAAGGAAAACGAGTTTATCACGCTGCTCGGACCGTCCGGCTGCGGCAAGACGACGACGCTCAGAATTTTGGGCGGGTTTGAAACGCCGGATACCGGCAAGGTGCTGTTTCAGGGACAGGATATCACCCATCTGGCCCCAAACAAGCGGCAAATCAATACCGTATTCCAAAAATATGCGCTGTTTCCGCATATGAATATCGCTGACAATATTGCTTTCGGGCTCAAGATCAGTAAAAAGAGCCAGGATTATATCAATGACAAAATCAAATATGCGCTGAAGCTGGTCAATCTCAGCGGCTACGAAAAGCGTTCGGTAGACTCGCTTTCCGGTGGACAGCAGCAGCGCATCGCCATCGCCAGAGCGATCGTCAACGAGCCGCGCGTGCTTTTGCTCGACGAGCCGCTTGGGGCGCTGGATCTCAAGCTGCGGCAGGAGATGCAGTACGAATTGATCAGACTCAAGAATGAACTTGGGATTACGTTCCTTTATGTCACCCATGACCAGGAGGAGGCGCTTACGATGTCCGATAAGGTTGTGGTCATGAATCAGGGCTATATCCAGCAGATGGGGACGCCGGAGGAGATCTACAATGAACCGGAGAACGCCTTCGTGGCGGACTTCATCGGAGACAGCAACATCCTTGACGGTGTGATGCTGGAGGATCGCGTGGTGAAGATCTGCGATCATATTTTCCCATGTATCGACGAGGGTTTTGGGCGTAAGAAACCGGTGGACGTCGTGATCCGGCCGGAGGACATCATCATCGCGAGGCCCGGCAGCGGCGTCATGGACGGTGTGGTGACGTCCAACGTTTTCATCGGGGTACATTATGAGATGTGCATCGAGGCGGGCGGCTTCGAGTGGCTGGCGCAGAATACGGTCAGCTATCCGGTCGGCACGCAGGTGTCGATCGATGTATTGCCGGAAAATATTCAGATTATGCATAAGCCGCAGTCCGAGGATGAGCAGGCAATCGTGCTGGAAGATTTTGAGTAGGATGAGAGACAGACAGGAGGAAAGGGAAGAACATGACAAAAAAACTTTTTTCGGCGCCGTTCATCGTCTTTATGATCTGCGGTACGCTGATCCCTGCGTGTGTTATCGCCTATTACGGATTTACGGACCGCAGCGGAGCGTTTACTTGGGCGAATGTGGTCGCGATGGCGACCGGGCAGCACGCCAAGGCGCTGGGGCTTTCGCTGCTGCTGGCATTTATCAGTACAGCCATTTGCCTTTTGCTGGCGTTTCCGCTGGGGATAATCCTCAAGGGAACGAAGCTGGGCAGGAAAGGCTTCATGATTTTTGTATTTATCCTGCCGATGTGGATGAATTTTTTGCTTCGCACGATGGCATGGCAGGTTTTGCTTGAAAAAAACGGAATCATCAATGGTTTCCTGGCGGCGATCGGGCTGCCGCAGCTGACAATCATCAACACCGCGGCGGCTGTGGTGCTGGGCATGGTCTACGACTATCTGCCTTTCATGGTGCTGCCGATCTACAATGCGATCGTCAAGATTGACAATCATCTGATCGAGGCGGCCTATGATCTGGGTGCAGAGAAGCGGACGGTGCTGGCGAAGATCATCATTCCGCTGAGTGTGCCGGGTATCGTCAGCGGGGTGACGATGGTTTTCGTGCCGTCTCTGACGACGTTCGCGATCTCCAATATGCTTGGCGGCGGCAAGGTCAATCTGATCGGCAACATCATCGAGCAGGAGTTTACGGCCAGCTCCAACTGGAACCTCGGCTCGGGGCTTTCTCTGGTGATGATGATCTTCATTGTGATCAGCATGGCGCTGATTGAAAAATTTGACAGAAATGGGGAGGGCAATATGATATGAAAAAGCTTCTTGGCGGGCTGTATCTGGCCCTCATTCTCCTCTTTTTGTATCTGCCGATCGGCACACTGATGGTGCTTTCGTTCAACGAGGGCAAGAGCATGAACGCGTGGCAGGGGTTTTCGACGAAATGGTATGCGGAGATGTTTCGCAATCAGGAGATCATGGAGGCGCTCGGCAATACACTCACGATTGCGCTCTGGGCATCGGTGGCGGCAACGGTTGTAGGGGTGTTGGCATGTGTGGGGCTGCAGGCGATGAGCGAAAAAAAACGTTCGTTTTTTATGGCAGCCAACAATATTCCGCTTCTGAATGCGGATATTGTGACCGGGATCTCGATCATGATGAGTTTTTTGCTGTTCGGCATCAGCTTGAGCTACGGAACGGTGCTGTTTGCGCACATTACCTTCTGCATCCCGTATGTGATCCTGTCAGTGATGCCGAAGTTCAAGCAACTGGAGAATCACGCCTATGAAGCGGCGCTGGATCTGGGGGCAACGCCAGCCTATGCGTTTTTTAAGGTTGTGCTGCCGGATATTATGCCGGGGATCATTTCCGGATTTTTGCTTTCGTTTACGATGTCGGTCGATGACTTTGTGATTACGCATTTTACGCGCGGCGCCGGCATCAATACCCTGTCGACGCTGATCTACAGCCAGGTCAAGGTCGGGGTGCGGCCGACGCTGTACGCACTGTCGACGCTGATTTTCGTCGTGGTGCTGCTGGTTTTGATTGTGTTCAATCTGATGTCGGCGGGCGGCAGGGCGCAGAAGGATTATTACGCATCCGCAAAGAAAGGGCTTTCGATGCGGACCGCCGGCGCGTTTGTGCTGGTGCTGCTGGTCGCGGTGCTGGGGCTGAACCAGTATGCGGGTTCACTGGTCGGCGCGCAGAATCAAGGGCGGCTCTATATCTATATGTTCGGTGACTATATCGATCCGGATTTGATTGACCGCTTTGAAGCGGAGACCGGCTATGAGCTGATCGTGGATTATTTTGATACCAACGAGGAAATGTATCCGGTCATCAAAAACAGTACCGCCGAATACGATGTGGTCTGCGCATCGGACTACATGATCGACAAGATGCGCAAGGAGGGCTTGCTGGCGGAGATCGATTTCGACCATGTGCCGAACAGTAAAAATCTCACAGATAATGTCAAGGCTTTCATTGAGGATTTCGATCCGGGTATGCGCTACAGTGTGCCGCACACCTGGGGCACTTATGGGATTATCTACAATACGGAGATGATCCATGGGCCGATCACGAGCTGGTCACAGCTGTGGTCAGAGGCGTACGCCGGAGAGATCATCATGCCGAACGCGATCCGCGAGTGCGACATGGTGGCGGCGAAGCTTCTCGGTTATTCGATGAACACGCTGGATGAAAACGAATTGTCGGAGATTACTGATCTTCTGATCGCGCAGAAACCGCTGGTATACAGCTATGCCAATGATAATGCGCGTGATCTGATGATCGGGGATTCGGCGACGCTGGCGGTCATCACCTCCGGCGATGTGATCTATGCGCAGGAGGAAAACGACAAGCTGGACTTTGTGGTGCCGGAGGAGGGCACCGAGGTCTGGACAGACTGCTGGGCGATCCCGCGCACGGTAAACAACAAGGCGGGCGCGGAGGCATGGCTCAATTTCATGCTGGACGGCGAGATCGCGCGCGTCAATTTTGAGTATCTGACCTATGGAATCCCGAACAAGGAGATTTTGGATCTGACAGATAATCCGATTCTCAATCCGCCCGCGGAGGTACTCGCCAAGTGTGAAACACTGGCGAACCTTGGCAATGATGGTGACGATATGTACAGCCGCTACTGGAAGCTGTTTAAGGCAAAGTAGGGGGCGTTGCGGACACGTGCGGCATGATGCCGCGCGTGTTTTGCTGTGCTGCGCGCACGGGGGATCGCTTACGGGTCTGATGGTCTGTGCGATTCATGCCTGCGTGAATTTTTTGTATGTATTGTAAAAATATATAAAATTATTCTTGACATTTCTAGAGAATAAAAGTAATATAATTACAGAATATAAAACAAATACGTAAAGAATGGCGCCATTCTCTTTGATCCGTTTCATCAAGATGAGCCGATTTATTTTTTTCAAAACTGGGACTATGAAAAAGGCTTGAAATTAGATGATTTTTCATATAAACTGGTCATAAATACAAAGTGTTCTGAGGCAAAAGTACCGGATAAGCTCAGACCATTGTTCGCTTATGTCAATGGTGCAGCAGACTGCGAAGGCTCAGATCTCGTAGAGAAAATCGATCAACGTGTGAAAAAATTCAATACGGATGATTGGAGGCGAAAGTTTATGACATTTGAGCATTATGTAAAAGAGAAGGCTGCACAGGCATATGAGGAAGGTGCCGCAAAGGCACAAAAGGAAATTGCCAAAAAACTGAAAGCAGCGGACATGCCGCCGGAAGTTATTGCAGAATATACCGGACTGACGGTGGAAGAAGTTACACAATTATAAGATAGAGTCAACCATGCTGCACGCACGGGGGATCGCTTACGGGTCTGATGGTCTGTGCGATTCATGCCTGCGCGCAGTTTTTTCATGTATTGTAAAAATATATAAAAATGCGCTTGAAATGTAAGAATACTTGTGATATAGTAAATATATAATAGTTA
>UQMQ01000106.1 GCA_900542245.1 uncultured Eubacteriales bacterium | reverse complement strand
CATCTGCATTTCGATGCTGGCGACCTCCATGCTGGCTGCGGCGCGGATCAACGAGAAGGTCCGGCGCAAGCTGACCGAGGAGCTCAGCTTTCGATACAGCGAACCGGCTGTGCAGCAGACCGGAGCTGTGCAGCTTGCCTTTACAGATGCTTCGACAGAGTCCAAGCAGGTGGATATCACGCTGTACAAGAGCAAAAATGACTATTACTGGTACAGAGCGGAGAGGGGGAGAGCGTCACGAACAGGCTAACGGATCGAAAGGGAATGTCTCTAGTTGAGCTGCTGTCTGCTGTGCTTGTGATGCTGCTGGTCACGAGCCTTTTGGTGCTTGGCGTGCGCATCGGAACGAAGGCCTACGTCAAATCGGTTTCGATGTCGGAGGCGCAGATCCTCTGCGCGACGCTGACGACGCTGATCACCGATGAGCTGCGGTATGCGGGAACGATTCAAGTGGAGGCGGACGGCAGGGTCGGTTTTTTCAGCCAGAACTTCGGCGGCGCGGACGGTACGGGGGTTTCGTACTTTGCAGCGGATGAAAACGGACAAATCACGCTGGGCGGCACGCCGATCCTCAGCAAGCGCGCCTATCCTTACGGCTTGCAGGCTGCGGTCAAGCTCAGCTATGCGCAGCCGGAGAACCGTTTCACCGCGATTCTGACGGTATGCGGGGCGGCCGGCGGCGAGCTGGCGCGGACGGAATTTGAAGTCGAGCCGCTCAACCAGGCGGCAGAGAGCGGCACAGGTACATGATAGACGGCAGCGTGGCAGGGATATGGCAAAACGCAACGTGTCGCAGCCGCAGCAGGAGATATGGCAAAACGCAGCGTGTCGCAGCCGCGGCAGGAGATATGACAAAACGCGGCGTGTCGCAGCCGCGGCAGGAGATATGACAAAACGCGGCGCCCCAGCCGCGGTACAGCATGAAACAGAAAAACCGCACAGACGGAGAGCCTTGGCTTTCCGTTTTCTGTTTTTTATACAAACGAAAGTGCGTTTTTTTGTAAAAAAGGTACAATTTTTTTTGCAAAGCCGCGCAACAATAGGTTGAATTCAATCGGATTTTATGGTACAATTATTAAATGTTAGTTTTTCTTGCGATTGTTAAAATTTCAACGAATTTTGCGCATGAATAAAAAAACTGCGGAACGAGATTTCGTTCCTTTTGCATATAGAAAGAAGGATACACATGAGCCAAAAAGAAAAAATCATCAATATTGCCGTCATTGCACACGTTGACGCGGGCAAATCCACGCTTGTGGATGCGTTCCTCAACCAGAGCGGCGTGTTCCGGGCGAATGAAGAGGTCGTGGACTGCGTCATGGACAGCGATGACATCGAAAGAGAAAGAGGTATCACCATCTACTCCAAGAACTGTTCGATCATGCACAACGACGTCAAGATCAACATTGTCGATACGCCGGGCCACGCGGATTTCAGTTCGGAGGTAGAGCGCATTATGAAAACCGTCGATACGGTCATTCTGCTGGTGGATTCCAGCGAGGGACCGATGCCGCAGACGCGCTTTGTACTCAAAAAATCGTTGGAGCAGGGCATCAACCCGATCCTGTTCATCAACAAGCTGGATAAAAAGGACGCCCGCATCGATGAGGTCGTTGACGAGGTCTATGAGCTGTTTATGGATTTGGATGCAAGCGATGAACAGCTGGATTTCCCGATCCTTTACGGGATCGCGCGGCAGGGCGTGGCGGTCAGAGACCCGCAGGAGGTCGCGGATGTACTGATCGGCGAGGGAGAAAACAAGATCAAAAAGAGCCCGCAGGGCTTTGGCGGTCTGGATCTGACGCCGCTCTTTGATACTATCATCGAGCACTGCAAGCCGTATCCGGATCTGAACGACGAGCCGCTGCAGCTGCAGGTTTCGACACTCGCCTATGATGACTACATCGGCAGACTCGGCATCGGGCGCATCACCAAGGGTATCATCAAAGAGGGTCAGACTGTGGCAGTGGCAAAAGCAGACGGCAGCATCGTGCAGCGTAAGGTCAATCAGGTCTTTGTCTACAGAGGACTCAAGCGCATGGCGGTCCAGCAGGCAGAATGCGGCGATATCGTCGTCGTCTCCGGCATCGCGGACATCTCCATCGGTGAGACCATCTGTGACCCGCAGGACCCACAGCCAATGGAAATGATCCACATTGAAGAGCCGACGCTTTCCATGAATTTCATGGTCAACAAGTCTCCGTTCGCGGGCAAGGTCGGTAAATATGTAACCTCGCGCCATATCCGCGAAAGATTGAACAAGGAGCTGGAGGTCAATGTCGGCATGGTCGTGGAGGAGACCGACTCCACCGACTGCTTCAAGGTTTCCGGCAGAGGCGAGCTGCACCTTTCCATTCTCATCGAGAATATGCGCAGAGAGGGCTACGAGCTGGCGGTCTCCAAGCCGGAGGTCATCCTGCATCGGGATGCGAACGGCAAGCCGCTCGAACCGATCGAAGAAGTGGTAATCACCGTTCCGGACGAATATGCCGGCACGGTCATCAATAAATTGAATATCAGAAAGGGCATCATGACGCAGATGTCCGGTGAAAACGGCTATTCCCGCATCGAATATCTGGTGCCGACCAGAGGGCTGCTCGGCTACCGCAGCGAATTTATCAACGATACGCGCGGCGAGGGCACGATGGTCAGACGGTTTGACTCCTTTGACGAATACAAGGGCGAGATCCCGCAGCGTGTCAACGGTGTGGCGATCGCGCAGGAGGAAGGTGTCTGCACGCCGTATGCGCTGTTCAATATCGGCGAGCGTGTGCAGATGTTTGTGGAGCCGGGCACCAAGGTCTATGAGGGCATGATCGTCGGCATGAATTCCCGCAACGATGATATGGTCGTCAACCCATGCAAGGCGAAAAAAGCTAGCAATATGCGTGCGGCAGGCTCGGACGAAGCGATCAAGCTTTCTCCGGCGAGAACCTTTACGCTCGAAGAAGCGCTGGAATTCATCAACGATGATGAGCTGGTCGAGATCACGCCGGACGATATCCGTCTGCGCAAGAAGCTGCTGCATGAGCTGGAACGCAGAAGAAGCGGCAGGACTTATGCGGAATAGCCTACGCGATATGTGGCAAAAGCCTGCACAGCGGATACCGACAGGCTGCATCCTTTGACATGGATGCAGCGTGACAGGCAGGGTCTGACAGACAAAAGGAGAAATGAAGCGATGTTTACGGAAAAAACATGGGAGAGGCTGGCGCAGTACGGAGATAATCTCCTGACCGCGCTGCTCGTTCTGGCTGCGGGACTGCTTTTGACGAAGCTGGTGCTGAAGGTAGCCCACAAGGTACTGGATAAAAGCTCGCTCGATGAGTCGGTGTATAAATTCCTGCTCAAGACCATCAAATACGGACTGTATCTGCTGATCTTCGTGGTCGTGCTGACCTGTCTGCATGTACCGACGGCGCCGCTGGTTACGGTGCTCGGCGCCTGCGGCGCGGCGATCGCGCTGGCGCTGAAAGACAGTCTCGGCAATATCGCGAGCGGTATTATTATTTTAGTTAACCAGCCCTTTATCCGGGGTGACGTTATAGAGGTTGCCGGTGTGACCGGGATCGTACAGAGCATCGACCTGATGGTAACGACCCTCAGGACCTATGACAACAAGTCGATCTCCATTCCCAACGGCACCATGACTGCCTCCGTGCTGATCAACCACACGCGTGAAACGACGCGGCGTGTGGACTGCAAGTTCGGAGTCAGCTACGATGCGGATATTGCAAAGGTCAAAGACATCCTGATGACCGTCGCAGCGTCCTGCACCGATGTATTACCAAATCCGCAGCCGTTCTTCGGCATTGCGGCGCACAAGGACAGTGCGGTCGAAGTCGACTTCAAGGTCTGGTGCAAGACCTCCAGATACTGGGATGTAAAGTATTACCTGGAGGAACAGGTCAAACTCGCTTTTGATGAAGCAAATATCACAATACCATTTCCACAGATGGATGTTCATGTGGTGAAGTAATTTTTTAGGGAGAGAGTAAATGGGAGAAATTAAAAAATTCAAACGAGTATTGGTGGCAAACAGAGGAGAGATTGCGATTCGTGTAGTCCGTGCATGCAAGGAGCTCGGGATTCGAACGGTTGCGATCTATTCCGAAGAGGACAAAAATACTTTATTCAGAACGAAAGCTGATGAAGCATACCAGATCGGTAAGGGCAAGACCCCGGTCGGCGCTTATCTGGGCATCGATGAGATCATCGCGCTGGCAAAGGCCAAGGGTGTCGATGCCATCCATCCGGGATACGGTTTCCTAGCGGAGAACGCGGAATTTGCGCAGGCATGCGCAGATGAAGGCATCGAGTTTATCGGACCGACGGCTGATATGATGAACGCGCTCGGTGACAAAATCCAGTCCAAGCTCGTGGCGCACTCTGTCGGCGTACCGACGGTACCGGGCGTGGAAAAAGCAATTGAAACAGAAGCAGAAGCATTGGAATTCGCGAATTCCTGCGGCTATCCGGTGATGCTCAAGGCAGCAGCCGGCGGCGGCGGACGCGGTATGAGAATCGTCAGAACAGAGGAAGAGCTGCTGCCGCAGTTCCGTTCCGCACGTTCCGAAGCAGCCAAGGCTTTTGGCATTGATGATATTTTTATTGAAAAATACCTTGAGAACCCGAAACACATCGAAGTGCAGATTCTGGGCGACAAGGCGGGCAATATCGTGCATCTTTTTGAGCGTGACTGCTCCATCCAGAGACGTCACCAGAAGGTCATCGAATTTACGCCTGCGCTTTGCCTGACTGACGCACAGCGCGAAGCCATCTGCGCGGACGCAATCAAGATTGCAAAGGCGGTGGACTATCGCTCGGCAGGTACAGTAGAGTTCCTGCTCGACCCATCCACAGGCAAGCACTATTTCATCGAAATGAACCCGCGTATTCAGGTAGAGCATACGGTCACTGAAATGGTCACCGGCATCGACATCGTACAGTCGCAGATCTTAGTCGCGGAGGGCTATGAGCTGGCTTCCGCGGAAATCGGTATCCCGCGTCAGGACGCGATTAAGGTGACCGGGCACGCGATCCAGTGCCGTATCACGACCGAGGATCCTGCGAATGACTTCATGCCGGATACCGGCACGATCGAATCCTATCGTTCGCCGGGCGGTTTCGGCATCAGACTGGACGGCGGCAACGGCTTCCAAGGCTCGACGATCACGCCGTTCTACGATTCCCTGCTGCTCAAGGTGACCGCGTACAGCAGAAGCTTTGAAGATACCAGACGCAAGGCAATCCGCGCACTGCGTGAGACCGAGATCAAAGGCGTCAAGACGAATATCGCGTTCATGCTCAATGTGCTCAATCATCCGACCTTTGCGGCGGGAGACTGCGATACCGGATTTATCGCGAATACGCCGGATCTGCTGGACATCGCAAAAGTAGAGGATAACGAGCTGCGCGTCATTGAATTCCTCGGCAACAAATTTGTCAACGAAACCAGGGGCGCGAAGAAAAGCTACAACGTTCCGGTATTTCCGAAATTCAAGGCAAGCGAGCTCAAGGACCTGCAGGGCAGAGGCACCAAGCAGCTCTTCGACGAAATGGGTGCCAAGGATTTTACCCAGTGGATACGCAAACAGCAGAGATTGTTCGTGACCGATACTACGATGCGTGACGCACAGCAGTCCTTGATGGCGACACGCGTGAGAACCGTCGACATGGAAAAGATCGCACCGGCGGTCTCCGTTTACGGCCGCAACTTTTTCTCCCTTGAGATGTGGGGCGGCGCAACCTTCGACACCGCATATCGTTTCCTCAAGGAGGACCCATGGGAGAGATTGGAGGTTCTGCGCGAGAAGTGCCCGAACATTCTGCTGCAGATGCTGCTGCGCGGTGCAAACGCGGTCGGATATAAGAACTATCCGGACAATGTGATTCGCGAATTCGTCAAGCAGTCTGCCAAAGCGGGCATCGACGTGTTCCGTATCTTTGACTCGCTGAACTGGATCCAGGGTATGGAGGTGGCGCTCGACGAGACGCTCAATCAGGGCATGATCGCAGAGCCTTGCCTGTGCTATACCGGTGACATTCTGGACGCGTCCAAGACCAAATATACGCTGAGCTACTATGTGAGAATGGCGAAAGAGCTGGAAAAGCGCGGCGCGCACATTCTCGGCATCAAGGATATGTCCGGTCTGCTCAAGCCAACGGCAGCTTCCAAGCTGGTCGGTGCACTCAAACAGGAAATCGGCATTCCGATCCATCTGCACACGCATGATACGTCCGGCAACGGCGTAGCCACTGTACTCATGGCAGCGCAGGCGGGTGTTGACATCGTCGATGCGGCGTTCAACTCCATGTCTGGTCTGACCTCGCAGCCTGCTCTGAACTCCATCGTGGCTTCGCTGCAGCATTCCGACCGCGATACCGGACTGGATTCCGACGGTCTGCAGAAGATCAGTGAATACTGGAGAGATGTACGTCCGGTTTACAAGGACTTTGAATCCGAATTGCAGACCGCATCCGCGGAAATTTATAAATACGAGATTCCGGGAGGACAGTACTCCAATCTGCAGGCACAGGTGGAATCCTTCGGTCTGGGTCACAAGCTCAAGGAAGTCAAGGATATGTACAAGGCGGTCAATCAGATGCTCGGCGATATCGTCAAGGTCACACCGTCCTCCAAGGTGGTCGGCGATCTGGCGATCTTCATGGTGCAGAACGATCTGACGCCGGAAAATATCGTAGAAAAGGGCGCGAATATCGACTTCCCGGATTCCACAGTTTCCTACTTCGAGGGCATGATGGGACAGCCGGAGGGCGGTTTCCCGCAGGACATCCAAAAGGTGGTCTTAAAGGGCAAAAAGGCGATTACCTGCAGACCGGGAGAGTTGCTTCCGCCTGAGGACTTTGAAGGCATTCGCAAAAAACTGCAGGAGGAGTTGGGCTTAGAGGGTACGGATAGAGAGGTTATCTCTTACGCGATCTATCCGAAGGTCTTTGAGGATTACGTCAAGTCCATCCGCAAGGAGGGTTCTTTCCGCTACATGGGCTCCGATATCTTCTTCCACAGTCTGGCAGAGGGCGAGACCTGCGAGGTCAAGCTCGGCGAGGGACGCGTCTTGATTGTGAGATTACAGGAGGTCAGACCGGTCGACAACGATGGTATGCGGGAAGCGATCTTTGAAGTCAACGGCAACCGCCGTATTATCAAGATCAAGGATAAGACGGTCACTGTCAACTCCTCCAATTCCGTACTGTATGCGGATGAGAGCAATCCGCTTGAGGTCGGCGCCAATATCCCGGGCAATATCATCAAGGTGCTCGTCAAGGAGGGCGAAAAGGTAGAGGCAAACCAGCCGATTGCAGTCATTGAAGCGATGAAGATGGAAACGAATATCTTAGCTGCCGCGGCAGGAACCGTAGAGAGAATCTACGTGTCCGAAGGACAGCAGGTGAAGGCGGGCGAAATGGTGGCGAAGCTGAAATAATGCTTTGCTTCACCTGTTCGTCGCCGGAAACTGCATCAGCGTGCTTCACCGGTTTTGGGTGAAATTACGAACTCGCGCAAGCGCTCAAACACCGTAATTTCGCAGCCAAAACCGTAAGTTCAGCGCGCTGGCAGTTTCAGCGACTCCTCACGGGCGCAGCGACAGCATGATTTCAGCTTCGCCTCATGGGGGAAGTGGAAGCTGCGGTTCGCTTTCTCGTCGGCGGCAGCGATGGAAGCTCACGCATCAGCTTTGGGTGGAATCGCAAACTCGCATCAAAGATGCTCAAACAGTGCGATTCCGCAGCCAAAGCTGTCATTTGTTTCGCTTATCGCTGCAACGCCTCCTCACACGCTCTCGCAGCTGCTATTTCAGCTTCGCTGCAGGGGGAAAGAGGAAGCGGCTCCTCACGGGCGCAGCGACAGCATGATTTCAGCTTCGCCTCATGGGGGGGGAGGAGATCGGAGGAGCACACGTCTGAAGCGCAGCCCCAGTTGAATCTCGTATGAGGTCTCCTGCGGGAAGAAAAAAAACAACGAGATGGCGGAC
>UQMQ01000105.1 GCA_900542245.1 uncultured Eubacteriales bacterium | reverse complement strand
AAGACTAGGAGTACTCTCCTATCTGAGCATTGATCGAGCATGGCATTTATACTTCTTGTCTATGGGTGTATTTTTTTTGTTTGGAGCCATGTTTTTCAAGATGAGCATCAAGCACACGAAGCGCATCATCGCGTACGAAGATTATCGACCGTTTTGGCATTTTTTCGACCGAAAAGCCTATGTGATGATGGCTTGCATGATGAGCGGCGGGATCGGTCTACGCGCTGCGGGGATTTTTCCGGATCGATTTGTCGCTTTTTTCTATTCGGGACTCGGCTGCGCACTGGCGCTGGCAGGCGTTCTGTTCGCGAAAAACTATTTGTGTTATAAGCAATTGATTGAAAGGGAGCGGGCAATATGAAAGAACAAACCTATAAACCACTGATGCCGGATTTGATGGAGGCTATTTTTGACGCGGGATATCTGATTTTTGACCTGGTCGCGGGCATTCTGCTCTTCGCGTATGCAGGCGGGAACAGCTTATTCGTCCTGTACGGCATTTTAACCTTGACACTTTGCGGCGGTGACGCCTTCCATCTGGTACCGAGAATCATACGGGCCGTACGCGGAAGTAGCGAGAAAATCAAAAGACAGATGGGAAGAGGCCTGCAGATTTCCTCTGTTACGATGACCGCATTTTACATTATCCTGATGTACGTTTGGAAAGCGACGTTTCCGGAGCTGGAGGCACCGCTTGTCGTAGAGGCTATGGTATGGATTTCGGCAATCGTGCGCATCATCGTCTGTCTGCTGCCGCAAAACAACTGGTGTACCGATGAGGGCAATTTGAAGCTGTCCGTCATCAGAAATGCGGTGTTCGCAATCACTGGAATCGGTGTGATCATCCTTTACGCGATTTCCGGAAATGCCGACGACTATCATATGACGAGAATGGTCGCAGCGATTCTGATTTCATTCGGCTGCTATATTCCGGTGACCTTATTCAGCAAAACGAAACCAAAGGTCGGACTTTTGATGATTCCAAAAACCTGCGCATATATGTGGATGATTGTGATGGGATTGCAGCTGCTCTTCGCCTAGAACCGCTGAACCGCAGCAAAAGACTCTGTGCATGGCATGCATGGGGTCTTTTCCTTTTGTGATGCAGGAAATATCGCTTGCGATGTTTCCGGAATATCGACAAAAACACTTTATTGCAAGAAAAAAGTAGGTGAAACGAAATCTTGACTTTCCGCGCAAAGACTCGTATACTTAATATGTATGTGTTAAAAGAGCCGCAGGGCGGCTCTTTTGTGTGTGCTTTCGACGAATCGACACGAGAGACCGCACACGATGTGTGAATGATGTGAGGAGAAACATGAATTGGAAAAAGGACTATGAAGCAAAGCGGACGCGTGCTGCGGAAGCGGTAAAACTCGTTCGGTCCGGCGACAGAGTCTACGCGGGGACCGCCTCCAGTGTGGCATACGGTCTGCTTGCTGCGCTCTGGGACAGGAGACATGAACTGGAAAATGTGGAGATTCAAAGCAGTCAGGCGTTTGAGCCTTCACCGATCTTCGATGAAACGGTCGACAATCCGTTTCACTATCTGACCTATTTTATCGGCGTCGGCGAGAGAAAAGTCTACCGCGGCGGTCTGCCGGTCAATTTTACTTCTGTGCATTTGTCACAGGTAAACATTTGGTCAAAGGAAACCGCGAAGCCGGATGTGGCTTTTTTTGAGGTTTCCGCGCCGGACGAAGACGGATACTTTTCGTACGGAGCTTCCGGCGTCGCCTGCGGAGAGGAAATCAAAAAAACGGCGAGAACCGTAATCCTGCAGGTAAACAAGGAGGTGCCGTATGTGCTGGGCGAGCATCATCTGATTCATGTGTCCGAGGCAGACGCGCTGGTGGAGATAGATCGACCGCTCAAGAGCTACGACGTGCCGGAAAGCGACGAGGTCGCGAAACAGCTTGCCGCGCTGATTTTGCAGGAGGTTCCGGACGGCGCCACCCTGCAGCTGGGACTGGGAAATGTCTCTACAGCCATCGGCTACGGCCTCAAAGAAAAAAATGATCTGGGTATCCACACTGAGCTCTTCAATCAGCCGATGCTGGCGCTGATAGAAAACGGCAATGTGACCAACAAATATAAAGGGTTTTTGGACGGCAAGAGCGTATACGCATTCGCGCTGGGAAACGAAAAGCTGTACCGCCTGTTAGACAAAAATCCGGCGATGTATTGTGTACCGTTCCCTTATGCGAATGATCCGCGCATTATTGCACAAAATAAGAGGATGATCTCCATCAACAGCACGATGGCTATTGACCTGTACGGGCAGTGCGCGTCCGAATGCATGGCATGGAATCAGCAGAGCGGTACAGGCGGGCAGGCAGACTTTGTCAGAGGAGCGCAATGGTCAGAAGGCGGAAAATCCTTCATTGTCACGACCTCCAGCTTCATGAAGAACGGAAAACGCATGAGCAAGATCGTTCCGTCGTTTCCGGCAGGCTCGGTGGTTACCACACCGCGCGCAGATGTCCAGTATGTGGCAACCGAGTACGGCTGCGTTAATTTGAAACCGCTGACGATGGCGGACCGCGCGCGGGCACTGATTCGCATCGCACATCCGGATTTTAGGGAGCTTTTGACGGATGAAGCGAAGGCACATGGCCTGCTGTAAGCGAAAAACGGAATCGCGGCGGCGAAGCTTGTGAAAAAATGGAAATGAGATAAACGAATGAAGCATAAAAAAACAAATCAAAACGTAAAACACAGAAAAACAAGTCATCATCGCCGCAAGCAAAACGAAAATCGGCGACATCCGGAAAGCACCTTGCATCTGAACCGCCGTATCGGCGCGGATGGTGCGTTCCGCACAGGCTTCCTCGTACCGGAGGAAACTTCGCACAGCGCGCAGGAACCGATCACTGGAATCATCGAGAAGCATGCGAGAGGCTTTGCTTTCCTGCGCAGGGAGGAGGGCGCCGATATTTTTATCGCGCCGGATAATCTGGGCGGCGCGATGAACGGTGATACGGCGCAGGTCGAACTCCTGCCGCCGTATCTTTGGACGAAATCCAAGGAGGGGATCGTTGTCAAAATTTTGGAGCGTGCGACCAAAGAAGTGGTCGGCACATTCCAAAAGAAAAAAGGCTTTGGATTTGTCGTTCCGGATGACCGCAAGCTGACGGAGGATATTTATATCAAAAAGGACGCCTTTCGCAGCGCGGCAAACGGCGATAAGGTCGTGGCGAAGATCACGCAGTATCCGGACAAGCAGCATAGGCTCGAGGGGAAAATCACCGAGATCGTCGCGCGCAAAGGGGAAACCGGCAGCGATGTTCTGTCGCTGATCCGCGGCTACGGACTGTTTCAGACCTTCCCAAGCCGTGTCAACGCGGAAGCGAAGGCGCGCGGCAGGGAAAAAATCACCGACGAAGAAATCGCGAGACGTTTGGATCTGCGCGGCAAAAATATTTTTACGATTGACGGACCGGACGCAAAGGATCTGGATGACGCAGTATCGATAGAACGGCTTGCCAACGGGAATTACCGCCTTGGCGTGCATATCGCGGACGTCAGCCACTATGTGGAAGAGGATGGCTGGCTGGACAAGGAGGCGTTGAAGCGCGGCACCAGTGTGTATCTGCTCAACCGCGTGGTGCCGATGCTGCCAAAGGGGCTTTCTAATGGGATCTGCAGCCTTAACGAGGGAGAGGATCGGCTGACACTTTCCTGCTTCATGGAAATCGACGCACAGGGAGAGGTCGTGCATCACGAGCTCGCGGAGTCTGTCATCAACTCCAAGGCGCGCATGGTCTATGACGACGTGTCGGAGCTTTTGGAACATGAGACACCGGCGCTGCGTGCCAAATACGCGCCGCTCTTAGCGGATATCCGCGCGATGGGGGAATTGGCACGCGTACTTCGCGACAAGCGGAAACAGCGGGGCAGTCTGGATTTTGATTTTGCGGAGTCGGAGATCGTTCTGGATGCTTGCGAGCATCCGATTGCGATTCGTCCGGCAGAGCGCCGCAGCGCGAATCGCCTGATTGAGGAGTTTATGCTGATCGCCAACGAAACAGTAGCGGAGCATTTTTACTGGATGAACTATCCGTTCGTCTATCGCGTGCACGAAAAGCCGGACCCGGAAAAAATGATGGACTTAAAGGCTTTCCTGATGAATTTTGGTATCCATCTGAAGGGAAATCCGGACAATATCTATCCGAAAACCTTGGCGGATATCATTGACACGATCGCTGACGAGCCTTATGAGGCGGTCGTCAACCGTGTGATACTGCGGACGATGAAGAAGGCTTATTACAGCCCGGAATGTGACGGGCATTTTGGCCTTGCGTTCCGATATTATTGCCATTTTACTTCGCCGATCCGTCGCTATCCGGATCTGATGATCCACCGCGTGATCAAAGCAGCCATCAACAATCGCATGACGGAAGCAAAGCTGAAAAAGTATCGGCACGATGTGCAGGAGGCGGCGGAGATCTCCTCCCGGACCGAGCGCAAGGCGCAGGAGCTGGAGCGGGAGGTCGAAAAGCTTAAAAAATGTGAGTACATGCTGGATCATATCGGTGAGGAATATGACGGTATCGTCAGCGGCGTAACGGAATTCGGCGTTTATGTCGAGCTGCCGAATACGGTGGAAGGCATGGTGTTTGCGCGTGATCTCCGCCGCCCGTACCAGCTCGGCGAGCAGGTGCGGATCCGCGTACTCGACGCAAGGCCCGCGGAGCGGCAGATCGACTTCGCGATGCTGCGAAAATAGCATTACTGCATGTTTCGCGCCTGGTATTTTGAATTATTTTGCTGCCGGGCTATTGACAAGACTGCAAAAAGTGGTATGATAGACAAGAAGTTAGTTTTGGCTAACTGGAAACACATGCCGATGTGTTTCGGTTAGCCTTTTTTTTCATCAAATAGTTAGCATGTGCTAACTATAAATGAAAAGCATGGGAGCACAGGCAAAAGCCATGCGTTGTCTTTACGCGCAGGGCATCCAATACAAAATCTGCATACAGGTAAGAAAGGCGATATGATGTATCTACAAATTCAAGAGCTCCGCAAATCGTTCGGAGCAGGCGATAATCAGACCGAGGTGCTCAAGGGCATCAGTTTCGGCGTAGAAAAAGGCAAGATCTGCGTACTGCTGGGGCCGTCCGGTTCCGGCAAATCCACGCTGCTCAATATCATCGGTGGAATCGAAACACCGGACAGCGGCAGCGTTTCCATCAACGGCGAAGCGATGCGCGGCATGAACGAAAAGCAATTGACTGAATATCGGAGGCGTCATCTGGGCTATGTGTTCCAGTCCTATAATCTGATCCCAAACCTGACGGTCAAGGAAAATATCGAAACCGGCGCATATCTATCCGAACACCCGCTGGACGTCGATGAGATCTTAAAGACGCTGGGACTGTGGGAACATCGGAATAAGATTCCGAATCAGCTTTCGGGCGGACAGCAGCAGCGAACCGCGATCGGCAGAGCCGTGGTCAAGAATCCGGATATTCTGCTCTGCGATGAACCGACCGGCGCGCTGGATTACAATACTTCCAAGGAGATCCTCAAGCTGATTGAGGAAGTCAATCAAAAGTTCGGCTGTACTGTGATTTTGGTTACACATAATGACGCGATCCGGCACATGGCCGATCAGGTCGTGCGGCTGCGTGACGGGCAGATCCGCAGCATAGACGAAACTGCCGTCAAGATTCCGGCTGCCGAGCTGGAATGGTAGAAAAGAGGCGGGGAAAGCATGAAAAGAACGAAGAAAAAAAATCCGCTGAATAAGCGCGTTCCGCGGGAATTAAAGCAAGACATCGGCAAGTATCTGGCACTGCTTCTATTCCTGACGCTGACCATCGGCTTTGTTTCCGGCTTTTTGGTCGCCGGCGGCAGCATGAAGGGTGCTTATGACGACAGCTTTGAAAAATATACCGTCGAGGACGGGCATTTTACCTTAGCCACAGAACTTCCGGAGACGCTGCAGGAGGAACTGGAAGCGGAAGACGTACGAATCTATCCGTTATGGTATAAAGATTTTGAACTTTCGGACACGAGCAGTGTGCGGATCTACAAGCCGCGTACGGCGGTCAATCGCATCTGCCTGATGGAGGGCAGTATGCCGGAGACCAATGATGAGATTGTCATCGATCGCTTGTACGCGGAGAACAACAAAATTGCGATCGGCGATGAGATGCGTCTGGATGATAAGCTTTTTACGGTCAGCGGCGTGGTTGCTTTTTCGGATTACAGCGCGCTGTTTAAGAACAATACGGATATGATGTTCAATGCCAGCACCTTTACAGTCGCCTGCGTGACAGATGCGGCCTTTAACAGGCTGACGGATGCTCACATCAAATATACCTATGCCTGGGTCAACGACGACCGCAGTCTGAGCGATGCCGCCGCTTCCGACAAGGGTGATGAGCTCAAGGATATTCTGGCAAAGAGTGGTCTTTTGACCGATTTTGTCAAAGCCGGAAACAACCAGGCAATCATCTTCACCGGAGATGACATCGGCGGCGATCAGGTGATGGTCATCACGATGCTGTATATCGTCATGGCAATTTTGGCTTTCATCTTCGGTGTGACGACCAAAAATACGATCGAGCGTGAAGCCGGTACGATCGGAACACTGCGTGCCTCCGGCTACAGCCGCGGCGAGCTGGTGCGGCATTATATGATTCTGCCGTCGCTGGTCACGTTATTTTCGGCGGTGCTCGGCAATGTGCTCGGCTATACACTCTTTAAAGGCATGGTGGTAGACATGTACTATCACAGCTATTCACTGCCGACCTACGAGACCCTGTGGAATTCCCGTGCCTTTGTTTTGACGACCGTCATTCCGTGCATCATCGTCATGGTCGTGATCCTCCTAGTGCTCTGCGCGACAATGAAATTGCCGCCGCTGCAGTTCCTGCGTCACGAGCTTTCGGTCCGCAAAGCGAAAAAAGTCATGCCGCTGCGGCATTTCAGCTTCATGACGCGTTTTCACCTGCGGGTCATCGGCCAGAACCTGACCGCGTACTTGACCTTATTCTTAGGCGTGCTGATGGCCAGCTTCCTGCTGTTCTTCGGCTTGATGCTGAGCCCACTTTTGGATCATTTCAAAGGGGAGGTGCTCGATTCTGAGATCGCGGCTTACCAGTATATCCTCAAGGTGCCGGTGGAGACAAGTGCGGACGATGCGGAAAAGTACGCGGTGCTTTCTTTGGAAAATCCGAACGGCGAGGAGATCACGGTATACGGCATCAGCGAAGACTCCAAATACTTTGGAGAGCCGATCCCGGACGGTGAAGTACTGCTGTCGGACGGCTATATGGAAAAGTACGGTGTACAGCAGGGCAATACGGTGACCTTGACGAAGAAATACGCCGACGACAGCTATGATTTTACGGTAGATGCAAGCTATCATTATCCGGCGACGCTGGCGTTGTTTATGAATATCGATGATTTTCGAAAAATGTTTGACAAGGATGAGAACTATTTCAGCGGGTATTTCTCCGATCAAAAGCTGAATGACATCGACGACAGTTTGGTTTCGACGATCATTACGGAGCGCGATCTGACGACGGTGGCTGACCAACTGTCCGACTCCATGAGCAAGTCATTTTGGATGCTGATGTTCTTCGCGGTGATCCTCTATCTGGTGGTCATTTACCTGTTGTCCAAGCAGGTCATCGAAAAGAATGTGCAGGCGATCTCCATGACGAAGATCCTGGGATACAGCAACGGCGAGATTACAAGGTTGTATAACGTGACGACAGGGATTGTGATGCTGGTTTCGCTGCTGGTCAGCCTGCCGCTCAGCAATCGGTTTATCAGGTGCGTATATTACCTTATGATGCAAAAATTCAACGGATGGCTGACATATTACGTCGCGCCGTGGATCTATCCGGCGATGGTGGCAACCGGCGCGGCCTGCTACGCGGTGGTCTATCTGGTACAAACGCGCCGGGTCCGCAAGATCCCGCTGGGCGAGGCGCTCAAAAATATGGAGTAGCAGTTTTCCTCTAATTGCATGATAGATAAATGAAACAGGTACGGGTCCCCGAACATGCCGCGGCATGTTCGGG
>UQMQ01000104.1 GCA_900542245.1 uncultured Eubacteriales bacterium | reverse complement strand
TCCGGCGATTAATGTAATCCCGTTGATTTCAACATCGGCATTTCTGACTTTCGCTATATTCTCTAATGTCAGTCTCATGGCTTTCCCTCTCCTTATATAAAATCTCAGATCTTCTCAGAGTTCTCCGCTATTCTGCTTCTATCATCGTACTTTTCCCATGGGAATATACGGCTGGTTAATAATAAATTATAGCAAAAGGTTCCTATGCTTGCAAGACTATCGGCAGCCTTTCTCTTTGTGCCTGCCCAGCAAGTAGGCGCCGGGGAGTCAGCCTTGAGGAGGTCTCTCCCCTCAAATATAAGAAGCATTAGGATTGGGCTGATTCGTTTTCAGCTTCTTGCTTTCCTTATGACGCCCCACCAGTTAAAGGTATTTTTGATCGCTTCCGGGTCTTTGAGCGTTTCTTCGATAATGCGGCTCAATACTGTCGTGTAGCCTTCCTGGCAGTTCTATTGTGTACTCACTTTATGCGCGAATACAGATTCATAATCCTGTAATTCATGGTACATAGCCTCTACAATCACATGTTTTCCGTTTGTTCTATACACCATGAAAAATGGATGTCTTGTAAACGATATTTTACGGTAACCATGCGCGGCAAGCACCGCATTCTCACATAAAGCCAAACTTGGTGCAATATCTGATAAACGCTGTCTTGTTTTTATTGCATCATCACGAATGGCTCTTCCTGCTTACTTGTTCTTGAATGATTTTATTGTGTATGCGATATACTGCTCAAGTTGAGATTTTGCATGTGGCGTAATGACAACCTTATAAGTCATATTTCGCACTGATTTCGTCCATCACCTCGTCAAAATCCTCATATTCGCCACGCTCATAGCATGCGCGTGCTGCAGCCAATTCCGCATAAATCTCATCTGCGGACTTTAGATGAAAAGGATTCTCATTGTAAAAATCCCTGCTTGTTTCGCTTGTTCCCATATGATTCACTCCTAACATCGACGAAATTTTCCTTTCTCTGATATTCCAAGTAGAAAGGTGTCCAAAAAGGACGTTTCTATCTATCTCTCAAAGAGAAATCCTTCTTGGTAAGGATATTATATCACGATTCCCGCAGCGGTGAAATCATTTTTGCATTTGTTTGCTATCCGCACAAAAAGCAAATCCCGCGTTGACGGTCGGTGTTCTGTCCGACCGCCTGCAGCGGGATTTCGTATGATTTTCTTTTTGGAAACTTGCTCGTTGTCTGTTTTTTACGGCAATCGCGCGTTATCTCGCGTTTGCTGCTGCCGCCTTGCGTTGGAAGAATTTGATGATCTCCACGATCGGAATGACTAAGAACGCCAGACCGAGCGCAATCGCGTATTCCGTCAGACTGATATGTTCAAACTCGAACGCGTCTGCTAGGAACGGCACATAAATGACCAGAGTCGTTGCTGCAAAGCTGGCGATCGAGGACCAGATCAGCGCCGGATTCATGTATTTCATATGCAGCAGACTGTCTCTTTGCGAGCGCATGTTGAAGCTATGGAAAATCTCTGCCATCGACAAGGTCAGGAATGCCATGGTCGTGCCGTCCGGACTGGTCGTGATCTCCCAGACGCCTGCCTCGATATAGTGTCCGATGAAATATGCGGTTAAGGTCAGCGCCGCCAGAATCACTCCTTGATAGAGCATGTCGACGCCCAGACCGCCGGCAAAAATGCCATCGGTTGTCTTACGCGGTTTTCTCTGCATGATATCCGCTTCCGGACGTTCCATGCCCAGCGCCAGTGCCGGGAAGCAGTCTGTGATCAGATTAATCCACAGAAGATGTACCGGCTGCAGGATGACAAAGCCCAGCATTGTCGCCGCGAAAATGCTCAGCACCTCACTCATGTTCGATGCCAGCAGGAACTGGATCGACTTGCGGATATTGTCGTAGATACGGCGACCCTCGGCAACCGCGCCGACGATGGTCGCGAAGTTGTCATCTGCCAATACCATGTCTGCAACATTCTTGGTCACGTCGGTTCCGGTGATGCCCATGCCGACACCGATATCCGCGGACTTGATGCTAGGTGCGTCGTTAACGCCGTCTCCGGTCATTGCGGTAACATAGCCTTTTTGTTTCCACATTTTGACGATGCGCACTTTATGCTCCGGCTGTACGCGCGCGTAGACGCTGATCTGTTCGATCTCTTTTTCAAACTGTGCGTCGTCCATCTCATTGAGCATCGCGCCGGTGATGGCGTGGTGGGTATCATCTAAAATACCAAGCTCTCTGCCGATCGCAGATGCAGTATCGATATGGTCTCCGGTGATCATGATCGGACGGATACCCGCCTCATTGCATTCTGCAATGGCGGCCTTGACCTCCGGTCTCACCGGGTCGATCATACCCTCCAGACCGATGAAGCAAAGATCATGCTCCACCGCCTCCGGCGTCAGTGCAGACGGCATTGCATCATAGGTGCACATCGCTGCCATCAGCACACGCAGGGCTCTGTCTGCCATCTGCTTGTTGGCTGCAGCGATCGCCTGTCGGTCGCTGTCCGTCATCGGTACTGCCGCGCCGTTCTTCCAGATCATCGTGCACTTTTTGAGTACTTCATCCGGCGCACCCTTGGTATATTGAATAATCTTTAATTCGTCTTTATCCTGATGTAAGGTCGACATCATCTTGCGGCTGCTGTCAAACGGCACCTCGCCGACCCGCGGCAGCGCCAGTTCCAGCCCGCGCTTTTCCATGCCGAGCTTATGTGCATAATTGACCAGCGCACACTCCGTCGGCTCTCCAATCGCGGAATCACTGTCTTCCTCCATCCGCGCATCACTGCAAAGCGCCATCGCCGAAGCCAGCAACATCCGATCCTCGCCGTAATCATCAACAACCGTCATTTTGTTCTGTGTCAGCGTACCGGTCTTGTCAGAGCAGATGATCTGCGCGCAGCCGAGCGTTTCCACCGCTGTCAGCTTACGAATGATCGCATTCTGCTTGCTCATATTGGTCACGCCGATGGAAAGCACGATCGTCACGACCGCTGCCAGACCCTCCGGTATCGCCGCGACAGCTAAGCTGACGGCAATCATAAAGGTGTCCAGCAGAACCTTTCCATCGACAGTATCTGCACGCAGCAGACTGACTGCAAAAATAACCACACAGATGACGAGCACCAGTACCGTTAAAATCTTACTGAGCTGTGTCAGCTTGATCTGCAGCGGCGTTTTGCCCTCCTGCGCCTGCGACAGCGCATCCGCGATCTTGCCCATCTCCGTATCCATGCCGGTCGCGCAGATGATTGCCGCACCTCTGCCGTATACGACCGTACTGCCCATGTAAACCATATTCTTGCGGTCGCCGAGCGGCACATCCTTCGCCTCTCCCACAGACAGCGTATCCGCGGTCTTGGTTACCGGAACGCTCTCTCCGGTCAGTGCCGCCTCTTCAATCTTCATGCTCGCACATTCGATGATGCGACCGTCCGCCGGAACCGCATCTCCCGCCTCCAGCAGCACCACATCACCGACAACTAAATCTTCACTGCGCACCTGCTGCACCTTGCCGTCACGCAGCACCTTGCTGGTCGCCGCCGCCATTTCCTGCAGCGCTTCAATGGCTTTCTCCGCCTTGCTCTCCTGATACATGCCGAGCAGCGCGTTGATGATGACCACCGCCATAATGATGATCACATCTGCAAAGCTTTCTCCTGCATAAAACGAAGTTACGCCGGAGACAGCCGCCGCCGCGATGAGCACCAGGATCATCGGGTCCGCCATCTGTCCGAAAAATCGTTTCAGCAGAGAATCCTTCTTTGCTTCTGCCAGCTTGTTCTTGCCGTTCTGCGCTAATCTTTTCTCTGCCTCGCCCTGCGTGAGTCCCTTTTCCTCGGAACAGACCGCAGTCAAAACGTCCTTGACATTCTTCAAATAGTATTGCATCGTTCTTCCTTTCCCGGTAAGCAGTCAAACAAAAAAACTCCTACCATATAGCTTCTATCATAGCCTCTATACGGTAAAAGTCTTACTATTTCAGATATTCGCGAACTGCCAAAGCGCAGTCGAGATGACGCAAATATCCCATCGTCTGATGCCAGTTACTCCCTTTTACATGCAAGATATTTTACACGCAGCGTGCGCATTTGTCAACTTATTTTTGTATGATTTTCGTTTTATTTTACTTTTTAGGCGAAATTTTAGCGTTCTGCCTCACTGTTCTCTGCTTCCTGCTTGGGAAAATCCGCAGCGCCCGCCGTCTGCGCAAGGCTAAGGTTTTCCCAAATCCTCACGTTCAGTTCCGTCTGGAATTGCAGGAGCATGCTCATCAGGAGTACCAGTCCCAGGGTGATCATCAGGTTCTTCATTGCGCAATACAATCCTCCCCTCTGTGCGATAGATAAAAAAATTTTCTTCCGGTCGTATGCCCAGTGCAGATGCAGCGCCGATCACACCCCGGACAGGTGCGCTGACACGATACGTTCCGTCATCTGACACCTCTGTTGTCACCTCCTGTGCGCCGCACCGCAGCGCTGCCGCAAGCTTCAGCTTCAAATCCTGCACCGCACTGTCGTTGATTTCCTGCGTACTTTCGGCGGTCTGCCGGAAGCTTCTGACTGCGTACTCCGCACCCATCATGCGGGTGTAGGTTGTCTGATTGACCGTAAACTGCAGCAGAAATATCATCAGCACCAGGATAGACGCGATGGTCGTCATCATATCCTTCATCCGTACGCCTCCATCGTCTTGCGCATCGCTCTGCCCGAAACCGATTTCAAACTGTCCGGACTGTCGCCTGCCATCATTTCAAAAATCAATGCCCCCAAAAGGATGCAACCAATCAATACTACCAATTGTTTCATGATGCTTCACCTCACATCCCGCCGGAGCCGCCTTGACTGCCGCTGAAGTTAATGGCGTCCATGATGGCAGTCGTACCTTCCTCCATGATATCGCTGGCAGTGCTCTTGAGGGAATGATCGTCCCCCAGCACCAGCGAATTGACAATGAAAGCACCGAGCAGGATCGTGCCGATAATAATAATCAAATTTTTCATCTGTTTTCTCCTTTTCTTCGTATTACTTCGTATTCTTTCGTATCGCTTAAAACAGCGTTTGCAGGGTTTCCAGGGTTTGCAGGAAAACAACGACGACCGTAAAATTGATCAGCATGGCAAAGATTGCCGCACTCGACCAAAGCGTGATCATCAGACTGTTCCTCTGCACACGCTTCATCGCCTGCGTCACACGCCGCTCAGCCATCATGTTTTGAAATACCTGCATTTGCGTTATCATTTCTGCGGGATTGATTTCATCGAGTTTCGACAGAATCGAAGCAAAGTTTTTGCCTGCTTTTGTGCCTACCGCCTCCGCAAAAAACTCAAATGCCTCCGCATCACGACCGCTGCGGTACAGCGAGAGCATACCGGCATACGCCGGACGCAGGCGAATCGCGTGCAGCATCAGCATTTCATAAATCGCATCTGCCGACAAGCTTTTTTGCTGCTTTACAAGCGCCAGATTTTTCAAGGTGATGCAGCTATCATAAAGCTCTCCCTCCGGACTGCCGCGCAAGCGGCTCTGCAGGAGGAGCCACAGACGCTGTAGGTCTTGCCCGAAATGCTTCCGTCTTGCTTTTCGTTTCATGCTATGCCTCCTTTACAAATCCAGCCGTCCGCGACTGATAAAACCATACACCAAAAGACCGCCGGCGTACAGCATGAGTGAAATCACAAACCAGCTCAGTCCAATCTGCGTCTGAAACTGATAGTGAAAAAACATCTGCGGCGTCAGCCGAAAATAGAAGATGCCGCCGAGTACCGTCAGCACGTAGCAGATCGGTGCCAGATACCGCAAAATCAGCGATGCCTCATGGTTTTCGCGCCCGGCGTATTCATCGACCCTGCGCGCCTGCATCATCGTTTCCGTCAGGTCCTGCAGTGCAGCTGTCACCTGTGTGCCCTGTGTCAGCGCAAACCACAGATTGGCTGACAAAATATTGCCCCAGGAGGTATGCAGAGACAGGCGGAATTCTTCCAGCAGGGTCTCCGTTTCAGCATCGCTGCTGCCGCGGTTCAGTCCTTTGGACAAAGAAAAAAGAAGCCGCTTGGCATGTGGGGCTTCTTGTATCGTCTGCGCAGACACCTCGATGGCGCGGCGCATATTCAGATAGCAGATCTTATAGTTTTCCAACAGTTCCGTCAATAAAATTTCACCCTCTCTGGAAGCTGCCGCCCGCTTGCGCTGCAGCAGCAGGCGCAGCCCGGCATAGGGCAGCAGCATCGCCAGCATCACTGCGTCCAGCGTCAGTAGGAGGGAAATGCGATGCCCCAGCAGCAGAATCACAAGTCCGCCGCAGGTGCCGCACAGGACCAGAAACACCCGCAGTCCTCTTTCGCTGCCGATGCCCAAGGTCAGCTGCAGCAGCGTCTTGAGATGATGGGACAGGGCGTCCTCCTTGGTACCGCCGTAAGCAGTTTCCCTGTGTTCTATGATTTCGATGCGCTGCAGACTCGCATACCAGTTCTTTGCGGCCAGGTGCAGGTCGTGCGCCATTTCGCAGATCTGTTCCCAGAACAGAGTCAAAATTCCTGCAGCGAGCAATAAGAGCAAACAGCCTTCTGTCATCGCTGCACCTTGCCTTTCTCCGGCGCGTGTGTGCTGCGGTTTGCATCAAAATAGCGCGGATAGATCGTCGTTTTCCCCATCAGTGGATTACGCTCTTCCAGCGATTTCAGTTTTATCTGCATTTGTTCTGCCTCCTTCGGATATAAAATTCCTATCTCCTTTTTATCTTCCCCAAAATGCGCGTGCCAATTCCATGCCTGTGTATGTGGGTCGTATTTGCAGATGGTATGCACTGCCACACGTCCGCTCTCCGGTTCACAGCAATATTCCACGATCCGTTTCAGAAGCTTTCGTGAACGATCCTCCTCCACCTGCGCGAACTCAAATACATAATGAAAATTCTTGCAGATTTGCCGCATCAGATTTTGCTCACTGCCTCCGTAACGACTGCACAGCTTGGCTGCCATACGATAAGGCAGGTCTATCGAATCCTGCGTATGGATGGTGCATTTACAGCGGCGCGTGCCGATGGCGGTGATCTCCAGCGCCAGACGATAAGCCGCCGCATCGCGCATTTCTTCCAGCAGCACATAATCATTATCGCCGCGCAGCAAAGACTTCGTCAGACTTTCCAAAGTCTCCGCTCCGTCCGCGACGATCTGCATGATCGGCGCATCCGGCATCAGCACATGCCAAGGGGTCTCGGGGTCTGTCGAGATTGCAAGCCCCTCCAAAGAGGCATCCTCTTCGCGTTGCCAGATCTGCAGGAAGGTTGTCTTGCCGCTGCGCACCGGCCCACCGATCAGGATATTGAAACCGATGCGGATCATATCGCGAAAAAGCGGAATCGCTTCACGCGGAATCGTGCCCAGCTCTGCCAGATTTTCAAAGGAAAGCTCTTTGAGCAGATATTTACGGAACACCATGATCTCCTGCTCCGGTTTGGTACGGTCCCCCGCGTAGATCGTCACGCGGATACCGTTGTGCAGATAAATCTCATGGAAGCCTTTTTCCACTCTCTCCTGCGGTGTGGAAAGCAAAAGTGCGCGGCGCAATTGGGCTCTGCGTTCCCGCGAAATGCGCTGCGGCTGCAAAACGGTTTTGCCGTCGATCAGACAGTAGAGTCGGTCTCCGATCAGCTTTGCCGAGGAAGATGCCTGATATGCCGGTGTTGCATCATAGACCCAGGGCGTCAGTCCGGCAAGCCCGTAAAGCTCTGCAAACACGCCCTCTTCAGCGCTGCGATACCAAGGTGGAATCCCTGCATCGGTCACATCTGCCTCTGCCAGAATCGCGCGAATATCCGCCTGATAGCTTTCGATCTCTTCTTCGTAGCCCATGATCGCGCGTTTCTCACGTTCCAAAAGCATCGCCTTTGCTTCATCATCGGCGGCGCGCCAACGACCCTCCATCACTGCCTGTACCAGTGCGCAGGCTTCTTCAAATGTCTGTTTCATCGCGCCCACCTACTGATATACGAGCAGGAAACGGTTGCCCTTGGCTGCCAGCCGCTCTAGCTGCGCTGCCTGCGCCGCGTTCAC
>UQMQ01000103.1 GCA_900542245.1 uncultured Eubacteriales bacterium | reverse complement strand
TGACTGCACAGCATATGACCCATATCGTGCAAGAGAAGACGCTCTGCAGCTTATAAACTTCTGCCTTTCTGTTAATCAATTTATTAAGCATACCAATCATGACTTTGATTCTAAATACGCTGATGTAGTCGACATTAAAACTCATGAAGTAACATTTATAAAAAGGCCTGAACCGCTCATCATTCGAGGCGCTTCTCCTTGTGAAAGTCTAAACATTAAAGAACTTATTACTACATGTTTAAATCTAAGAGGTGGCGCGTTTCAAGTTTTACAACTACATTCGTCTGCGCTTCTATCAAAAAATAATGACAATCAACTAATAAACCTTTGGACCGCTTTAGAGATAGCTGTTCCCGTAAACAGAAAAGACGGTCTTAGTAGAATCAATCAAATTAGCAATGCGCTAACAGCTTCATTAAGTCTTAACTATATTGCAATCTTGGGCGAACAACTGCTCCTGGACATTAAATCTGCTGCCCCTGATGCAATACAGTTAATTGAAAAAGTTGATTATGGCGATGAACCGATTTCAAAACTTGTTGCATTGATAGTGCTTAGAAAACACCAGCAAGAATTTGACGATCTTCTTCAAGAACTCATTCATACTGCACCGCTCTTGTCTTGTAGGATGGCCCGCTACAAGAACGCTTGGTCAAACACAAAGGCCTTAAAAAACTTCTATTTGTCACATACAACAAGGGTTTCACAGCAAATTATGCGAATATACAGAACTCGAAACATGCTGGTACACGATGGTTCGTCCCTACCATATGAGGACTATGTCTTACAGAATCTTCATTATTATGTTGATCTATACGTCAAGTTTTTGAACCATTCTTATCATCAAGGGTACAGATCAATAAGCCTGATTATAGACGCCGCTCAGTTTCAAGAACAATTATATTTGGATCAATTATCTCAAGAGTGTGAGCTATGTGAAGAAAATATACCAGAATTTATCTTCCGCGGCCTTACATGAGTCATCAAATGTTTTCTAACGCCATAGAGCACCTCGACAGAAATACCATGGCACTCTGCATAACATTCACAATTCCAAACTTTTCAGTCACTTGTCAAATGGCACTATGTGGAGGCACGGACAATCCGTCAAACATCCCTGCGTCTTACTCACTGCTCTATCTCTTGAAATTACGTTAGAGTCGCACATTGCACGGTAAATCGTCCTCAGATAACTTTATACCCCATTATGCTGCACCATTCACGGCTATAATGGGGTATAGCTCATATTTACTGCCAATTTCGTTTCAGGATCTCACTTTTGAGGTACAGCGTACTCTTTTCCGACGTCTTGATCGGATGGAGCTTTCCGCGCTTTGTCAGGTCAATGACATTCTGCCGGGAACAGCCCAAGATCTCCGCCGCTTCCGCTGCGTTGATGACTCTGTGGGCGGCAAAGTTTCGGAAATCAGCCGCCGTCAGAGGAACACTTTTGCCGATCCGGTAGAGCATCGCATTTGAGACAGTCATGTTCACATCCCACGCAACGCCGTATCCGCCCGTCTGCATCTGCACATGCTGAAAATAGTCCGGCTTCTTGAGAAGGATCTGAAACGCTTTCGTCTTTTCAAAGTGCTTCTGCAAATCGCACTTCTTCACAGCGCCATCCCGGAAAAACACCAGCAGACAATGATCCTCCAGCGGCAGCACATCTTCAATTCTCTTGAAGAAGCGCTTTGTAATTTCTGCCGGAAGCTCCTTTTCATCAATGGGAACAAGGTAGTAATCGTCTTGGGCGCATCGGCCCATTGCCAGCATCAGAAGCTTGTACTCGTCGTATTCCTTTAGATGATTGTCGCGCAAAATCTCGCCAATGTTTTGGCGATCGGTCGGCGTGATGCGCTGCTGAACCCAGAGCTTGCTCCAATAAGAATTGACTGTGGTTTCTCCACGCTTCACAAAGGAGTCCAAGAGCAAAGGGGTTTCCCATATATCCGCATTCTCAGGCAGTTCAATGTAGAATCGCTTTGTCTGCTCATAGTATAGAAGGTAGGCCAGATCCTTCTGCGCTTGCGCCGATTCATCTCGAATTGCAAAAATTTTCATATGCGCACCACCTTTTCCAGATCATTTCCCATATCCTGTCCTGAAGCGTCTGAGAGAGGACGCCGTCCAGCCCTTCCATAAGAATCCGCTTGTCACTCTCGTGAAGCGGCATAAGTTTCGGCATTTTATCCTTCGGGATGATGTCAAGGTTAGCCCATGTGGATTTTGAACCGATATAGTTATTGCAGGGCTTGTCGGCCATTACATCGAACGCTGTCGCCGCAGCATCGTCCGGGCAGCTGCAAAGCAGCGAGAGACCCTGGTCAAACAAGGGTGCCAGACGAAGTGTCCTTTTCCGGCTGTTGCGCAGCACCTCAATGTTGGCACCGTGGCGATCTCGATTCAGAATCAAATAGTCCACAATCAGCATCTGATAGATATAGTTTTCCCATCCCATACGAGTGCAAAAAGCCAAGACAGATTCATCCGGCAACGCCTCCAGTTCCTTGTAGACATCCAATGCGATCTTTGATTCGCCCGTTGCCTTGAAATCTTCCGAAGCGCAAAGATAAACCTCATGAATCTTGCCGTCTACCGCAACATCCGCATGAATCAGCTGATAGGATAAATGCGGAATTCCGAGTATGGTCAGCAGCCGGTCAACAATCAACTCGTTCACGCATTCATGCCCGATAACCCCGCGCGCTTTATCAAAGTTCGAGAGCTTGTAATAGGTTTTCCTTGCGCCAAGCTCGGAGTATGCTTTCAAAAAAGAGCCGGCTGTTCCAGAAGAATTGCGATAGACTGACCACGAGAGATAGGTCAGATCCTGTTTTTCCTTTGTCATTTGCATAAGCACTTCACCTCACTGCCATTGTATATTATCACTTGTCATACGTCAAGTAGTTTTTGAGGAAAGCTTGTATAAGAAATATCGACAAAAATAGAATAGGATACCAACGATTATCAGCCCAGAGCTGATAGAGCATGAAGCAGCACCAAATGCCCCAAAAGGCAAGGTGCCAATACAGGAGAGCGTTTGAGCCGAGGTAGCCGGTTATCACACTTTTTATGTCCGTAATGATGCAGTACAGTGCGTATAAAATGGTACCTAAAAAGTACGGCCAGCGTTTTTTCATCGCGGCGTAGATCGATTCGGTCTGGACGACGGGGTCGGTTTCGATCGGTACCGGATCCGGCTGCTCGTTGTAATAGACGCGCAGGAAGCCATTGCCGCCCCAGCTCGCGGCAGCGATCCAGCCGTCACGGGCACAGAGTTCGTCTTTTTCTTTTTGCGCGGCAGCCGAGTCCGCGTCGCCATCAAAAGTCATTGCGGCATATACCGCGGCAAAATGCAGCTCCTTCGGTTCGATACGACGGTAATTCCAGAAGAACGCGTTTTGCATCTCTTCGATCAGCCAGCCTTTGCGGGCCATGTCCTCCAGCTTCTTCTCGATCCCCTGCTGGTCGTACATGGATACCCCGCCAAATCCGCATTTGGTTTCTTTTTTGTGTTCTCTCATTTCCATGGCGTACCTCCTTTGCAGATACGAGCATAGTCGGCGGCCTGCAGGCTGAGCCTTTGGTATTCCGCATCCAGCATGCGGAGCCCCTTTTCGGTGATCCGGTAGCTGCGCCGCCGCCCCTCAATTTTGGTCTCGCAGATCATACCCTCCTTTGTGAACTGCTCCAATAGATCGTACAGGGTACCGGAGCCGATTTTGACCCGATCATCGGTCAGATCCCTGACCGAGTCCAGAATTTCAATCCCGCAGCGTTCCTCGCACAGACACAGGAGGATATAGAACATCTGCTCGGTCAAGGTCTTGAATTTTTCACGCGGCATGGCAGGCACCTCCTTTCGCAGCGGGTTCGCATGGCGTGCGTGATCCGCAAATTTATTTTCTCGAATATCGAGCTTTGTTACATCCATTATATCTCGAATATCGAGTTTGTCAAGTAAAAAAGTGCAATTTCACCACAGACGAGTGAAATTGCACGATATGTTTGATTTTTGATTTAGGATACTTACCTCGTGTAAGTAAACAGCAGATAGAGCACCAGAAGGTGTACCGGATAGAAGGCGTAGAAGCCGTACTGCAGGGCTTTGTTTGAAACGCCTTTTTTGCCGTTATAGAGCCAGATCGGAATCAGCGCGAAAACGGCGAAGCCCTGGGTCTGCAGCTCGAAGGTGTGACTACCGATGGTCAGTGGAATGTACTCTCCTGTAAATAAGATCAAGTTGAAGAGAACCATAAACATCAGCTGCACTGCCCATGAGAAGCGAAAGTCACGGCACAGGTAGAACATAACGACGGTCGCAACGCCGAGCGCGCCGTAGTCAGTAAGTGTGACAGCGGCAGCCAGGCAGCAAAGGGCGGCCAAAAGGACGCCGATGATCCATGCTTTTGCTGTATGCTTTTGTTTGGCGTTATCCAGCGCCTTGATGGCAAGAAGCCCAAACAGCAGGGTAAACATGACGTTCTGGTGATACGGATAGAGTATGGTGGAGCCGTAGACCAGATCGAACGGAATCTCAGAGACCAGTCCGAAGATCAGCAGCCTCACCGCGTAATTGCGGAAGTTGGATGTATGGAAGAAGCCTTCCGCGATCTGAAAGGCAAAGATCGGAAACGCCAACCTGCCCAGCCAGGTCATCCACTCATTGCCCGGTACGATGGTCGCCCACATATGGTCGCAGAGCATCAGCGCGCAGGCTAAGGCTCGCAGCATGTTGGCATCCAAAAAACGAATTGATTTTTTCATGATAAAATCCTCCCCTTTTTATGCACAGCGCGGATTTCACAAGGAAAACGCTGCGAACCCAGTATAACAGAAAGACAGAAAGCAGGCAAGAAAAAAGTCGAACTTGCTCAATTTTTCTTGCCTAATTCTGAATAAACCATCGATTCTGTGACTTGCTCTGCACTTGATTTTGTCGTATCATTATAGTCAAGAATTTTACAAATGCCTAAAAAAGATGCGTGTAAAAGAAAAAGACTTATGAACATCGCGATCATTGATGAACGGAACGATGCGGCAGCGACCGGAGAAAAAATAATTTCAATCACCGAATGTGTAAAACAACAGCAGTATCGTTTTTCTTCGGATAATGAGACTGTCGGAATCATCACGCCGACCTATGCATGGGGACTGCCAAACATCGTGCGGGACTTTTTGTATGCGCTTGTGTTGGACGATACCCCGTCCTATCTGTGGTTTCTCGCCACATACGGAACAAGCGCGAGACAAGTTGGACGTTTTGCCAACGAAATCATGCAGCGCAAAGGGCTTTCTTTCGCAGCCTATTTTGGTGTGAAAATGCCGGACACCTGGACACCAATCTTTGACCTCAGCGATCCGCGCAAAGTCCGCCGCATTAATTTACATGCCGAACAGGAAATCGATTTTGCGATAGAGAGAATTCAAAGCCAGTCTGCCGACGACTATATGCGCAGCAAAGTACCCACAGCCGCAGCAAAGCTGTTCTACGCGCTGGAATACGACGCAATGCGTAAAACCAGCCATTTCAAAGTCGAGAATTCCTGCGTTGGCTGCGGGCTATGTGCAAAAAACTGCCCTGTTTCGGCGATCGAGATGCGTGATAAAAAACCGGTTTGGGTAAAAGACCGATGCGTCATGTGTTTATCCTGTCTGCATCATTGCCCGAAGTTTTCCATTCAATACGGAAACCGGACCAAAAGGCATGGGCAGTATACAAATCCACATGTAAAGTGAGCACTGTAACCGTTCGATTCGGATGATCCATCCTGCGAACGGTTTATTTTTTTGAGAAATTGAAAGTCATGGTTTTGCGTCCGTCTTGACAGTTTAGATAATAAAAAGTATAATTAGTTATACAAATCATACCAACACTGCTAAGGATGCAGAAATTTCACGAATCGGAAAGAAGGTAATTGCATGGACGGACCAAAAGGAAAATACGCATGGACGGCAACGGTCGGCGAAAAGGGTCAGATTGTGATCCCCAAGCAGGCGAGAGACATATTCGGTATTAAACCGGGCGATACGCTGCTTCTGCTGGGTGATGGGGCGCGGGGCATTGCGATCCCACCTAAAGGGGCTTTTGCAGATCTGTTTCAGGCGGCTTTCGCGGAGCAGGGCGCAGGGCAGACCCCCGGGAAAGGTACAGTGCAGGAGCCTGCACAAAACCGGGAGCAAACCCCTGGGAAAGATACATCACATGCGCTTACACAAGGCCTAAAGCAGGGGCCTGAGAAAACGGAGGACTGAGGGATGAAAAAGATTGCTGTATTTTGCATTCCCGCGCACGGGCATACCAATCCGATGCTCCCGGTCGCAGAGGAGCTTGTTCGCCGGGGTGATGAAGTCCGGTTCTATTCTTTCGAGGATTTTCGAAAAAAAATCGAGCAGACCGGCGCAGTCTATGTTTCCTGTGATTCGTATCTGCCGAAGCTGCAGGCCGCAGAAGAACGGAAGCTCAAAAACGTATCGACGACCGAAATGTCGATTCAGGACATTCGTATCACGCTTGCGATGAACGATTTCCTGCATGCGGAGTTTGAAAGCTTCCGGCCGGATGTGGTCTATGCGGATTCCGTCTGCTTCTGGGGCAAGCTGAACGCATGGAAGCACAAGGTCCCGCTGGTCGTCTCAACGAGCACCTTTGCCTTTAATCAGCAGTCCTCGCAGTATATGAAAAACAGCCCGCGGGAAATCGCTGCTCTCGTGCTGGGTCTGCCCAAAATCAAGCGGGAGCTGAACAAGCTGAAACCTTACGGCTACCCGGATAAAAGCGTGCTCGCGCTGGTGCAGAGCGATAATGACACGGATTCGATTGTTTATACCTCGCGGAAGTTTCAGCCTCGTGCGGAGAGCTTTTCCGCGCATTATGCGTTCGTCGGGCCGTCAATCTTCTGCAAGACGGCGCCGGATAAGAAGCACGACCGACCGCTGGTGTACATCGCGCTGGGTACGGTCATCAATGAGCGACCGGATTTTTATCAAAAATGTATCGACGCGCTGCGGGAGGAACCAGTGGATGCTGTGATCTCCTGCGGGAAATCGGTGGACGTCGAGGCTTTAGGCATGCTGCCGGAGCATGTGCGCGTCTACGCGTCTGTTGATCAGCCGGAGGTCCTTGCAAAAGCGAATGTTTTCCTCACTCACTGCGGGATGAACAGCGTTTCGGAGAGTCTGTACATGGCAACGCCGATGGTCCTGTACCCGCAAACCAACGAGCAGCGGGCGGTCGCAAGGCGTGTCCGGGAGATTGGCGCCGGGCTGGAGCTGCAGGAGGACTCAGCAGTCGGCATCCGGGCGGCAGTCAGGGAGATTCTCAGCGCGCCGGCTTACGCAAAAGCCGCGCAGGACTGCGCCGAAGATTTTCGAAGCTGCGGCGGCGCGACAGAAGCGGCGGACTTTATCGAAAATGCACCGCATATACTCTGAAAATAGAACGATTGATGACAAAAGTCGATTTATATTCCGAAATGAGAACATAAATTGACTTTTTGCATAGAATACTCTATAATGGGAACAATTAGGAACAGGAGGTGATTCGCGTGGTTGAACGGAAGGAATATTTAGAACACTTGATACAATGGAAGGATGAACAGGTCATCAAGGTTGTTACCGGCATCCGCAGATGCGGGAAGTCCACCCTGCTTTTGCAATATCAGGAATGGCTGAAAGCAAGTGGGGTTTCTGACGAACAAATCGTCACGATCAATTTTGAAGAGCTTGAATATGAAGAACTGCAGGACTACAAAAAGCTGTATGCTTATCTTAAAGATCGTTTGTGCAAAGGGAAGATGACTTACATTTTTCTGGACGAGATTCAGAAGGTTTCCGCTTTTGAGAAGGTGGTAGATAGTTTGTATGTAAAGCCACAGGTGGACCTTTACGTGACCGGTTCCAATGCCTACATGCTTTCTGGCGACCTTGCAACGCTGCTGACAGGGCGATATGTAGAGATCAAAATGCTGCCGCTTTCTTTTTATGAATTTGTGGAGATCACCGGAAGCGGGCAAGAGCAGGGATTCTCAGAATATATGCGGGATGGCGGACTGCCGTATGTCGCTGTCATGGACCGCACGCCGGAAAAGGTGGATACCTATTTAGAGGGAATTTACA
>UQMQ01000102.1 GCA_900542245.1 uncultured Eubacteriales bacterium | reverse complement strand
GTGCAGGATTTTTTTGAACAAAAAAGACGGAGCAAAATTCCGTCTCATTTCATAGGTCGCCCCTTAAAGAAAGAGGGCTGCGCCCTAACGGTTATTTTCCGTTAATGCGACAGCCCCTCCGGGTTTTATCCATTACTCAAACTCTATCGTTCCCGGTGGTTTTCCGGTGCAGTCGTACACGACGCGGTTGACGTGGTCGACTTCGTTGACGATGCGGGTGGTCACGCGGTCGATCAGGTCCCACGGCAGGTGGGCTGCTTCGGCGGTCATGAAGTCGCTGGTCGTGACGGCGCGCAATGCGATGGCATAATCATAGGTACGGAAGTCGCCCATGACGCCGACGGATCGCATATTGGTCAGCGCCGCAAAGTACTGACCGAGCGTGCCCGGATGACCGAACTGCGGGATCTGTCCTTCGCTCATCGCCCGGGCGATCTCTTCGCGGTAGATATAATCCGCGTCCTGCACAATCTTGACCTTTTCGGCAGTGACTTCGCCGATGATACGGATACCAAGTCCCGGACCCGGGAAAGGCTGGCGGAACACCAGATAATCCGGAATGCCGAGTTCCAGTCCCGCACGGCGCACTTCGTCCTTGAACAGCATGCGCAGCGGCTCGATGATTTCCTTAAAGTCCACATAATCCGGCAGCCCGCCGACATTGTGATGAGACTTGATGACAGCGGATTTGCCGAGGCCGGACTCGATGACGTCCGGATAGATCGTACCCTGCACCAAAAAGTCCACAGCACCGATTTTCTTTGCTTCCTCTTCAAAGACGCGGATGAACTCCTCGCCGATGATCTTGCGCTTAGTCTCCGGCTCGGTCACGCCGGCAAGTCTGGAATAGAAGCGCTCCTGCGCGTTGACGCGGATAAAGTTCAGGTCATATGGACCGTTCGGTCCGAAAACTGCCTCGACCTCATCGCCCTCGTTCTTGCGCAGCAGACCATGATCAACAAAGACGCAGGTCAGCTGCTTGCCGACCGCTTTGGATAAAAGCACTGCCGCAACGGAAGAGTCTACACCGCCCGACAAGGCGCAAAGCACCTTGCCGCTGCCGACTTTTTCTCGGATCTCCCGGATCGTCGTCTCCACGAAGCTGTCCATCTTCCAGTCACCCTTACAGCCGCAGACCTTGCGCACGAAGTTCTGCAGCAGCTTGAAGCCTTCGATCGAGTGCATGACTTCCGGATGGAACTGCGTCGCGTAGAAACCGGCTGCCGCGTTCTCCATGGCTGCCACCGGGCAGACCGACGTATGGGCTGTTATCTTAAATCCCTGCGGGATGGTTTCGATATAATCTGTATGGCTCATCCACATGATGGTGCTGCCGACAGCAGCGCAGCCGGTCGTCTCCGGACCGCCCACGCCAAGACCTGCCAAAAGGCCGCTGCGGTCGTCGATGGTCACTTCGGTCCTGCCGTATTCGCTGACCGGCGCGGTCGCGACCTTGCCGCCCAGCTGGTGCGCCAGAAGCTGCGCGCCGTAGCAGATACCGAGCACCGGGATGCCTAGCCTAAAAACCTCCGCGTTGCACTGCGGAGAATCGTCTCCGTAGACGCTGTTCGGACCGCCGGTCAGAATGATGCCGGACGGTTCCATCCGCTTTAATGTTTCGATGTCAATGGTGTACGGATGCACTTCGCAGTACACATGACACTCGCGGACCCGACGCGCGATGAGCTGATTGTACTGACCGCCGAAGTCCAAAACTACAATATTTTCTCTCATTTTCTTCCTGCTCTATTCACTTTCCGCAAACGCAAAGCGGGCAGCATGTCCGCTGCCCCTGCGTTCGCAAATTTGCATTATTTAATTACGTTGCCGGACGCGTCCTTGAGGATGACATCATGTGCGCCGCCCTCGACGATCGATGTCGCGGAAACCAGCGTCAGTTTCGCTTTTTCCTGCAGCTCCTTGATGGAAAGCGCGCCGCAGTTGCACATCGTCGATTTGACCTTGGTCAGAGAAAGGTTGACATTGTCGTGCAGGGAACCTGCATACGGCACGTAGGAGTCCACGCCTTCCTCGAACTTCATGCGCGGGTCGCCGCCAAGGTCGTAGCGCTGCCAGTTGCGCGCACGGTTGGAGCCTTCACCCCAGTATTCCTTGACGTAATTGCCGTTGATGTTCAGCTTGTTGGTCGGAGATTCATCGAAGCGCGCGAAATATCTGCCCAGCATGATGAAATCCGCGCCCATCGCCAGTGCCAGTGTCATATGGTGGTCGTAGACGATACCGCCGTCAGAGCAGATCGGCACATAGATCCCGGTCTCTTTGTAGTATTCATCCCGCGCCGCAGCGACCTCAATGACCGCGGTCGCCTGTCCGCGGCCGATACCCTTCTGCTCACGCGTGATACAGATGGAGCCGCCGCCGATACCGATCTTGACGAAATCTGCACCGACCTCTGCCAGATAGCGGAAGCCTTCGCCGTCGACGACATTGCCCGCGCCGATCTTCACCGCGTCGCCGTACCTTTCGCGTACCCAGCGGATCGTGTCTGCCTGCCACTCGCTGTAGCCCTCGGAGCTGTCGATGCAGAGCACATCCACACCGGCCTCGACCAGTGCCGGGATTCTCTCCTCATAGTCGCGCGTATTCACGCCCGCGCCGACCACGTAACGTTTATGCTCGTCCAGAAGCTCGTTCGGGTTGTCCTTATGCGAATCATAGTCCTTGCGGAAAACAAAGTGCGTCAGTCGCTGCTGCTCGTCGATGATCGGCAGCGCATTCAGCTTGTTTTCCCAGAGAATATCGTTGGCCTCGCTCAGGCTGATGCCCGCATGCCCGTAAACCAGCTTCTCAAACGGCGTCATAAACGCGCTGATCGGTGTGTCCGGTGCCATTCTGCTCACGCGGTAGTCGCGACTGGTCACCAGACCGAGGATCTTACCCTCTGCGGTACCGTCGTCCGTAATCGCAATCGTGCTGTGGCCTTTGAGAGCCTTGAGTGCAAGCACATCCTTGAGGGTCTGATCCGGACGCAGATTGGAATCGCTGGTTACAAAGCCCGCCTTGTGCGCCTTGACTCTGCGCACCATCGCCGCCTGATTTTCGATCGACTGTGAGCCGAATATAAAAGAAATTCCACCCTCCTTTGCCAGTGCGACCGCCATTTTATCGTCGGAAACAGCCTGCATGACAGCAGATACCAATGGAATGTTCATCGTGATATCAGGTTCCTCACCCTTCTTGAATTTTGTCACAGGTGCGGCGAGCGAAACTGCCTCGACCCTGCAGTCCTTGCCGGAGTAGCCCGGCACCAGCAGATACTCGTTAAAGGTTCTGGATGGTTCTTTGAAGTAAAACGCCATATTCTCTCTCCTTACTTTCGTCTCATTTATAGTAATGTGTCTTTAACAAAAATATTATTACCTATTGTATACTAAATCGCGCTTTGTTTCAAGGGCTTTTGGTCGAAATTTGCGGAGCAGGGCGAAGATTTATGCCGAGCATGCGCTGCACACTGCGGAAAATCTCTGCGGGTAGGTTTTTTCTCCCGTCTGGCTGGTGAAAGTCCGAGAGGCGTGACAAGGCGAGCATGCAAAAAGAGCAGCCAGCCTCGCACGTCTGCCCTCTGCGGATCTGCCGCGCTGCTGCCTACTCTTCTTTTTCCATGGTTACTCGCTCTGCGCACGTGTCGGCGTTTCTTCACCGTTCAAAATCTTCATAAACTCTTCGCCGGTAATGGTCTCCTTTTCGTAGAGATACTTGGAGATCTCATCGAGTTTATCGCGGTTTGCAAGGAGAATGTCCTTCGCCTTCTGATGCTGCCCGCGCACCAGATCGGAGACCTTGCGGTCGATCTTAGCCTGCGTCTCTGCCGAACATGCCAGAGAGGTGTCGCCGCCCAGGTACTGGTTGGTGACCGTTTCCATTGCAACCATATCGAAATCGCTGTCCATGCCATAGCGCGTGATCATTGCGCGCGCCAGCTTGGTCGCCTGCTCGATGTCGTTGGAGGCGCCGGTTGAGATGCTGCCGAACTGCACTTCTTCTGCCGCGCGGCCGCCGGTCAGGGTTGCAATCTTGTTTTCGAGCTCCTCCTTGGTCATCAGGTAGTGGTTGCCCTCCTCCACCTGCATGGTATAGCCCAGTGCGCCGGACGTGCGCGGAATGATCGTGATCTTCTGCACCGGTGCGGAGTTGGTTTGTTTCGCTGCAACCAGCGCGTGTCCGACCTCGTGATAGGCGACCGTCCACTTCTCGGCATCGGTGAGGATCGCGTTCTTTTTCTGGTAGCCGGCAATGACAACCTCGATGCTTTCTTCGAGGTCTGCCTGCGAAACTGCACTGCGATGATCTCTGACTGCACGCAGCGCCGCCTCATTGACGATATTCGCCAGCTCCGCGCCGGAGGCACCGGAGGCCATGCGGGCAACCTTTTCAAAGTCGATCTTGCCCTCGATTTTCACTTTTTTTGCATGGACCTTGAGGATGTCCTCGCGTCCCTTGAGATCCGGCAGTTCGACCGGAACACGACGGTCAAACCGGCCCGGTCTAGTCAGCGCCGGGTCGAGGGATTCCGGACGGTTGGTCGCTGCCAGGATAATGACGCCGTTGTTGCCCTCGAAACCGTCCATCTCGGTCAGCAACTGATTCAAGGTCTGCTCGCGTTCATCGTTGCCGGAAAACTGTCCGTCACGCTTCTTGCCGATGGCATCGATCTCGTCGATGAATACAATGCAAGGCGCCTTTTCCTTCGCCTGTTTGAAGAGGTCACGCACCTTGGATGCGCCCATACCGACGAACATCTCGACGAATTCCGAGCCGGACATGGAGAAGAACGGAACGTTCGATTCGCCCGCAACGGCTTTGGCCAGCAGGGTTTTACCGGTACCCGGCGGGCCCACGAGCAGAATGCCCTTTGGCATCGACGCGCCGATCTCCTTGTAGCGGTCCGGATCATGCAGATACTCCACGATCTCGGTGAGGTTTTCCTTGGCCTCGTCCTCGCCCGCAACATCCGAGAATTTGATGCCGTCCGACGATTTGATATAGACCTTGGCATTGGACTTGCCCATGCCGAAGATCATCGAATTGCCGTCCTTGCCGCCCATCATTTTTTTAGACATGTACTGTCCCAGCGCCACGAAGATCAGAATCGGCAAAATCCAGGTCAGCAGCACATTCGCCAGCGGTGACATCTGTTGGACGATCTGACTCGAAAACTTCGCGCCCGAATCATAGAGCCGCTGCGTGCGGTCCGGGTCGTCCATCAAACCGGTTTTGTAAATTTTGGTATTATCCTTATTCGTAAAGATGATCTGGTTGCTCTCGATCTCAACCTGACCGATCTTGCCCTTCTCCGTCATGGACATGAACGTGCCGTAATCGACCTCCTCCACCTGCTGCTCCGCGATATACGGCATCGCAAACGCGTTGAAAAGCATCAGCACAAGCATCACGATCAAGTAATAATATGCCAGATTCTTTTTTGGTTTCTTCACCTCATGCATGGGGCATCCTCCTTCGTACTTCTATAATTAAATTATTGTACCATATCCTGAAACAAAATTCACGCCTCAATCTGTAATTTTTGTGAAAATTCGATGGATATCTTAAGGTTTTTGTGACTTTCTGTGGGAAATTCGAAGGAAAATCCCTCGCTGTGAAATTCCTATATCGTCATAGGATGTCCGTTTTTCCAATGCATATGTTACGATTTTGTCCGCTTTTCTAGTAATTATTTCGCTGAAACTTCGGAAGCGCCAAATGACCTTCTGCGGATGTCCCTTGGGCGGTCGTGTAGTTTGATCAGCTATTTGGTTTGACGCTTACAGTGAAAGCATACAACCCCCGGGAGCAAGCCCGGAGGTTGTGCATCTGCGGCGCGGTCATACAGCCGCTCTGCTGTTTCTTTTATTTTACTTTCACCGTTTTGGCCTTGGACCAATTGCCGTAGTAGTTCACCTTCTGACCGTAATCATCGTAAACCTGCGTGACGGCTCTTACCTTGACGTAGTAGGTGTAACCTTTGCGCAGTCCGCTTACCGTTGTCGACTGCGTCGAGTAGGAATTCACTGCCGCAGTAGCCTTCTTGGTCTTGTAGGAACCTTTCTTGAAGCTCTTCTGTCTGGAATATCTGATCTCGTATCTGGTTGCGCCGACTCTCTTGTTCCAACGCACCTTGATCTGACCCTTCTTGCCGGTCGTCCAAGGGTTGCGGGACATCGTGACCTTGTTCGGATATACCCTGATCTCCGTCGAAGTCGTCGCTTGGTTGTATTTGACAGTACCCTTCGTAGTGATCGTGATCTTTGCTCTGCCCGGCTTATGCATCGTCACATAACCGTACGCGTCAACCGATGCAACCGTCGGATCACTGGAGGTAAAGGTGAAACCTGTCTTCTCAGCGGCCTGCGGGTCCAGCTTGAACGGCTGCGTGGTCGGATATACCTTGTAGTAATTCTTGATGCCCGTGATGCTCTGCGTCAGACCCAGAATCGTGTAGGTCGCATAGCAGCTGCCGGAATAACCGTTCTTGCCGGTTACAACAACCTTATAGGTGCCCGGTTCGATCAGTCTCGTTACCGTCTTGCCCGTGCTGTCCTGATAAGAAACAGTGTAATCACTCGAGCTCAACGAAGACGAACCATAAGCTACCTTGGTGATCACCGGCGTCTTCGCCGTGCCATCCGCCGTCACCGTCGTCTCACGGAGAATGACAGTGTACTTGCTGATATCCGTGCCGGTTGTATAAACGGTTCTGCTTCCGGTAAAGTTGCCTTTGCCTGTCACGGTGTAGAAGGTCCTAGAGGCAGAATAAACATCAGTCGTATAATCGGTACCCTGTTTAAGCGTTGTCGTACCATGCTTCACGGTTACAGGGTTTAATATATTCCCTGTATAAGTTGCAGTTACAGTTCTGTCATTAATGTTCAGTTTTGTAATTGTAAATACAGATGAAAACTCTTTTGTAGTCACATTAGATGCCGAAAATTTTCTCTTGCCTGTTTCCGTCAAGGTAACTTTCGCATCATATGTTCCTACATCCTTTGCTGCCGTTGCTGAATATACCTTTCTCTGCTGTACGCTATATTCCACCGTGTAGTCAGTTTTCCACACTGCTGTTGTTGTGCCTATCTTAAGCGTTGGAGTAGGTGTCTGGCTTTGTCCATTGTAGGTTGCTGCCGCTATTGTCAAGGTTGCATCAGCAAGGTTTTTACTATCAGCGGCTACAACGGTATAGTTTACAATTTTCTCACCCTCGTAATTATTCCCAATACCTTTGATTTTGAAGGTTCTCGAGCCCGCAGTGTTAGTGTTTAAGCCGTCAATTGTATAGTCGCTGCCCTTTGTTAGTCTTCGTCCTCCGGCTTCAACGATAAAATCAACAGTGGTATCCCCTTGGGTTGCCTGTATTTTTCCATCGGCACGATTGGACGAGACATCGGCTTTGTTTAAATTGAACTTCTTAATTACAAATGTTGTTCCTATTTCACCAGTATAGTTTCCAATGCCAGTCACGGTAACCTGCACCGACTTTCCAACAATTGTTTCGTCTGAACAGGTTACTTTATAATCTGTTCCTTTCTTTAAGGTGGTCCCCCCCTTGGAAACATTCAATTCCGGGTCTTGTCGAGCACCAGTATACATAAAATCTGTACTATTAGGTGCTTCTCCAACCGTGAATCCATTTATTGGAGTAACAAAGTTAAAAGTTTCTGCTTTGCTCGTATTTTCATCGAAACTGCCATTTACAGTTCCGTTTGCAGTAACCTTAATTTTATTATCAGTTATCTCTGCCGAAAAAGTGTAATTCGTAGGATCGACTGGTGTATTTCCGTATTTGACTTCGAAATAATTTTTTAAGGTGTCACTGTTAGCATTTGTTAATGTTTTTTTTGCTTCATCGCCAAGACTAGCTTTTGATACTATTGTAATATTGGAGTTTGCCATAGATATCTTCGTGATTTCAAATGTTCCAATATTAACGTTATTGGCATACATATTATACGTTCCCGCCTCAATAGGGAGATCACTGCTTGTGCTTGATGTAGCACCATACGTATACGTAAAGCTGGAAGCTGACGTTCCGGATGACGCAGTCAAGGTTGCCCTCGGAGCCTGCCCTGCCGCGTTATAGGAAAAGCTTGACTGATCAAACTGTACGGTATAATCTGCATCTCCAATCTTCACTGCGTCCGAGACTGCGGCGGCAAATGCCGTTGCCGGTATCATGCTGAGCACAAGTGCTAAGCTCAATATCATTG
>UQMQ01000101.1 GCA_900542245.1 uncultured Eubacteriales bacterium | reverse complement strand
ATCCTACAATTATATTGCAAAATTATTATATCACATACAGGCGGACCTTGGGAAACAGAATTCTAAAAAAAGGCGTGCGTGCAGGGGCAGTCCTATGCTATAATCGTAGGAGAATCCAAAACATAGAACACAGAGTATAGAGGAAACAATATGAGATATTTAGAAATCGGTATTGAAACGCAGCGTGCGGGGATCGAGCTGATCCTTTCGGCGCTGATGAAGCTGGGCATTACGGACGCGGTGGTGGAGGACCCGGCGGACATCGACGATCTCCTCCAAAAAGAGAAGGGCTACGAATGGGACTACATCGACGACAGCGTGCTGGAATTAAAGAACGAAACACCGCGGGTCACCGTCTATCTGAACGATGATGCGGCGGGGCGCCAGCAAGCAGAAGCTATCTGTGCAGCCATGCGTGCGCTTAAGGCACAGGCTGCAGGCGGAAGCTTCGGCAGCGGGATTGATGTCGGCAGCCTCGAAACGAAGATCAGCAGCGAGGACGACAGCGCGTGGAAGGATAACTGGAAAGCGTATTTCAAACCAGCCAAGGTCAGCAAGACCATCGTTGTCAAGCCGACCTGGGAGGCATACGAAGCACAGGCGGATGAAAAGATCATTGAGATCGATCCGGGCATGGCATTCGGTACCGGCACGCATGAAACGACATCGCTGTGTATCCGGCTGATGGAGGACTATCTCGCACCCGGAGAAAAGGTTTTGGATGTCGGCTGCGGCTCCGGCATTCTTTCAATCGCAGGCGCACTGCTGGGCGCATCAGAGGTGCTCGGCGTAGAGATCGACCCGGACGCAGTCACCATTGCCAAAGAAAACATCGCGCTGAATCATGTCGACGGCGTTGCTTCGGCACAGTACGGTGATCTGACCAAGGGCATTGACTTTCAGGCGGATGTGATCGTGGCGAATCTGATGGCAGATCTGGTCGTGATGCTCAGCAAAGACGTGGCGAAGCATCTGCGACCGGGCGGCAGATATATATCCTCAGGAATCCTGGTCGAAAAAATGCCGGAAGTCGTCGACGCGATGCGGGCACTGGGCTTCGCGATCTTAGAAGTCAAGGAGGACGGCATGTGGTGTGCGATCGTCGCCAAACGCTGAGCTGCATCGATGCAGAAACCATGCGTCCGCGCGTGCGCTTGCATGGCAGCGGGAACAGGCATGAACAGAAGCAGAAGCGCAAAGAGACGAGCGCAAACAGAGAGGGCGGAAATAGAAAAGCAGAAAATCGGACAAACGTGTGCATAACGAAACCTGCGATTTCTATGCAGACATGTCGCTCACGCATGCGTGACGCCCCGCAAGGTGCTTTTGTCGTGATGCCGGAAATATTGCACAGCGATATTTCTTACATAATAAAAAAAGATAGGAAGCAGAAACGAGTATGATCAAATTTTTTGTCGGAGAAGAGGCAGTCACAAGCAGCCGGATCTACCTGGAGGACGCGCAGGACATCAAGCATCTGACGCGTGTGCTGCGCGCCAAGGTCGGCGATGCGGTCACAATCGCGGACGGTACCGGCTGGGAATATGAAACCGAGATCGAGGAGATTTGCGAGACCTGCGTGACACTGCGCATTGTCGACAGGCAAAAAGACGCGACCGAACCGCAGACGCGCGTGACGCTGTTTCAAGGCGTACCAAAAGCGGCGAAGATGGAGACGGTCATTCAAAAGACGGTCGAATTGGGTGTGGATGCCATCGTTCCGGTGTTTACAGCGCGGACTGTGGTGGTCGAAAAGGGCAGCTTTTCCAAGAAGCTGATGCGCTGGCAGAAGATCGCCGATGAGGCGGTCAAGCAGTGCAAACGCGGCAGAATCCCGCAGGTGGAGCCGCAGATCGATTTTGCCGAGATGTGCGGGCGGCTTGCGGACTTTGATCTGGTCATCTGTCCTTACGAAAACGAGACGGGCAGGACGATCAAGGACTGTCTGCGGGCGGCTTGCGGACAAGACGTGCCGCTCAGTGCTGCAGACCCAAGCAGCAGCTGCGATGCGGCTGCGCCGCGCAGGGTCGCGCTCATCATCGGTCCGGAGGGCGGCTTTGCGGATGCGGAGATCGCGGCGTTGCGCGCCCTGCCGCAGCCCGCGGAGATCGTCAGCCTCGGCAAGATCATTCTGCGCACCGAGACCGCAGGCATGGCAGCGCTGGCGATGATCATGTATGCATATGAGCTATAGCGCAGCAGATCTCTTGCCGGTCATTGAGGCTTTTGCGCAGCAAAAAACCGACACTTCCCTGTGCAGGCACATCTGACTGCCCGCCGGGAGGGTCGGTTTCGATTTTTTTGTTTGCTGCGCCGCTTGTTTCGGGCTGCGAAGCTGCGTGCACGCAGCGCATAGGCAGGGCTGCAGCTATTCCGCCTTTGCAGACTCCCTTTCAGCCTGACGTGCTTTGACGTGTCGCTTGATGGCGGCAAAGGTCTCGTCACTGATGTCATGCTCGATCTTGCACGCGTCCTCAGCGGCCACTTTGGGATCCACCCCGATGTGCGTCAGCACTGCGGAGAGGACTGTATGCCGCTCGTAAATCTTCTCTGCAATTTCACGCCCGCTTGCGGTCAGATGCAGATGCCCGCCGTCATCTACGGTGATATAGCCGTTTTCCTTGAGCAGACCGACGGCTCTGCTGACGCTGGGCTTACTGAAACCCATGTATTCGCCGACGTCGATGGAGCGCACCGCGGACATCTCCTTCGACAGGACATAAATCGTCTCTAAATACATTTCGCCGGATGCTTGCAGTTTCATATACGAGCCTCCCTATTTGTCATCTTTTTGCCATTCCAGCATTTTGCGATAGGTGCTGCAGCCAAAAATGATACCGACGATGAAGACCCCTGCGACGGCTGCGTTTCTCACGATTTTAGAAACGTCGACGTTCACACGCACTTCAACGGTATCACGATTTTTTTCTTTCCTTGTATTTTTTGCATGCTTTGCATTCTGCTTCATGTTAGATTCCCCCTTGGCTATCTTGGATTTTTACAGAAGTGTGCTTCTTTTATTCTAACAGAAAAGCAAGGAAAATAAAAGCATAAACTTTAGAGAATTTTGTGAACGCCCGAGAAAATCTCTTCAATCCGCGTTTTCGGCAATTTTTGCAATGTCGAACTGCGGGGTGCGCAGATAGCGGCCGAGCCCGAACAGAGAATCCGCATCGCCGCGCCGGAGCTCGGAGGTATGCTGGTAGGAGGTGAAGGACGCCCGGATGCCGACTGCTTTGAGAATGGAGTCAGCCGATTTGTCAGCCGGATAGGCGCCGTAAGGCCAGGCGAAGACCTGCGGCGGCTTGCCGATCGCTGCCGCGATGGCGTCTTGATTTCTTTGCAGATCGTCAGTCAGCACGCGGGTATAGTCCTCGAGCGATTCGCCCGGCTTGCGGTCCGCGCCCTTGCGGCTCTTTTCGATATGGTGCAGGTTATAGGTGTGGCTGGCAAATTCCACGAGACCGGACGCATTCATCAGCGCGATCTCGCCCCAGGAGAGGGTGCAGGAGGCCGGTACCCGGTAGATGTCATCGGAGCTGCGCGCGGACTCCGCACCGATCAGCGCGATCACCGCCTTGGCTTGATATTTTTGCAGCAGCGGGAAAGCGTAAGTGTAGTTGTTGCAGTAGCCATCGTCAAAGCTCAGAATGACTGGCTTTTGCGGCAGCCTAGCGCCGTTTACCGCGTAGGCGATCATCTGCGAGGGCAGGATGGTCGTGTAGCCGTTGTCCCGCAGCCACTTGAGGTCGCTTTCGAGACGCGCTGCCTTGATGAAATATTCGCTTTCTTCTGTGCTGCTGCCTGCAATACCATGATACATCAGGATCGGCAGCTTGATAGACTCCCGGCTGTCAGCAGGGAGGGGCGCCGGAATCATCGGTGCAGTTTCACTGAAAACAGCGGCTGCAGCGGCAGGGGACGGCGTGCGCAGCACGATGACAGCCCGCTTGCAGGCCTGCGCATAGGACCAGAGCCCTGCGGCCAGCAGCAGAGCCAGAAATAGCAAAAGCAGATAATCGAGTTTCGTGATTTTCATAAGAGATCGTACCTTTCTGCCGTATGCGGCTGGTAATAATTTATGCGGCGGCGTGAAAAAAAGAAGTGGGAAGGCTTTGCGAAGCGCGGATTTTGTGTTAAAATAGCTTTGTATCTGCTTGTCAACTGAAGGTACAGATACAAGACAGCAAAAAGCAAGGAGGCCCGGATGAAGGCTGCATTTCATACATTGGGCTGCAAGGTCAACCAATACGAAACCGAGGCCATGAAGGAACAGTTTCGCAAAGCAGGTTACGAGATCACCGGCGAGGAGGACCCTGCAGACGTCTATATCATCAATACCTGTACGGTAACGAATCTTGCGGACCGCAAGTCGCGGCAGTATATCCGCCGCATGAAAAAACAGTGCCCGCAGGCTGTTGTCGCGGTGACCGGCTGCTATGCGCAGGTCAAACCGGAGGAGGTCGCGGCGCTGCCGGAGGTGGACATCGTCGCCGGAACCGGAGAAAAAAATCATCTGGTGCAGTACGTCAGTGAATATCTGGCGGACCATCAAAAACAGAAGCATATTTTAGCATACGATGCGCTGACCTCGTATCACGATCAGGGCATCATCACGTCGATGGATTCCCGCACCCGCGCCTATATCAAGATCCAGGAGGGCTGCAACAGATTCTGTTCGTATTGCCTGATTCCGTTTGCGCGCGGGCAGGTGCGCAGCCGCGACCCGCAGGAGATCGTGCTGGAGGCAGAGACGCTGCTTGCACATGGGTTCAGGGAGCTGGTGCTGACCGGCATCAATACAGCACTCTACGGTACCGAGGAGGCTTTCGCTTATCCGCTGACGGCTGCGGAGCAGGCGGCAGGGATGCATGGCATCGAGATCATCATCAGCAGGCTGAACGCTTTGGACGGAGACTTTCGTATCCGGCTCAGCTCGCTGGAGCCGACGGTGGTCAACGCGGATTATGTCAAGCGCCTGCTGCAATATGAAAAGCTTTGTCCGCATCTGCATCTTTCGATCCAGAGCGGCAGCGACGCGGTCCTGCAGGCGATGCATCGGCATTACAGCCGCGCAGACTATCTGGACATCGTGCGCGTCCTCAAGGCGCATGACCCGCATTACGGCATTACGACGGATATCATCTGCGGATTTCCGGGAGAGACCGACGCGGACTTTGCGGACAGCGTGCGCATCGTCAAGGAGGCGGGATTCCTCAAGGTGCATGCCTTCAAGTATTCCAAACGCGAGGGAACGGCGGCCTGTGAGATGAAAAATCAAGTGCCCGGCGAAGTGAAAAACGAGCGCGTGACAGCACTGATCGAAGCCGGAGAGCGCGCGGCAGAGATTTTCCTGGGTGAAAGCATCGGCGAGGTGCGGACTGTGTTATTTGAGGAGGCGGCAGACGAAGCAGGGCTCATCTGCGGCTATGCGGAGAATTACGTCAAGGTCTATGCCCGCGGCAGTGCTGCGGACTTCAATTGTTTCCAAAAAGTAAAGCTTTTGACATTATATCAAGACGGATTGAAAGGAGAAATTTTACCATGAGCGACTGTGTATTCTGCATGATTGCAGGCAAGGAAATTCCATCTAATATTGCATACGAGGATGACAAGATCATCGCTTTCCACGATCTGGACCCGCAGGCGCCGGTGCATGTGCTGGTGATCCCGAAAAAGCATATCACCTCGCTGGACGCGACGACAGACGAGGATCGCGAGCTGCTCGGCTATCTGCTGTGCAAGATCAAGGATATCGCGCGTGATCTCGGACTGGAGAACGGCTACCGCGTGGTCATCAACAACGGCGAGGACGCATTCCAGACCGTTAAACACCTGCATTTCCACGTGATCGGCAAGCAGGCAATGGGCTGGCCGCCGTTCCCGAAGCAGGAGTAATCAGTACAAAAAAGAAAATTTAGGAAAAATGAAAAAAACTGCGCCACTGCTGTGGAATTGTGGTAATATAGATGTATGATGAAATTTGACATGCACTGTCACACAAAGGCGGGCTCCATCGACGCAAGTGTCAGTGTAGAGAGATACATCGAGCTGCTCTCGGCTCAGGGATTCGATGGCATGCTGGTCACCGACCACGACTCGTACAAGGGCTATCACAAATGGATGCGCAAAAACGGCAGATCCTTTTGGCCTATCGAGCAGATGGAGGAACAGCTGGAAAAGAAAATCGAGAAAACACTGGAAGAAACCTTTCATATCGTACCGACGAAACAGCAGACAGAGGAAGGAAGCGAACCGAAAAAGTTTTGTGTGCTGGCCGGTATCGAATATGATACCAAGGACGCGGGTCATTTCATCGTGATCATGCCGGATCATGTCAAGCTGCGGCTTCTGCAGATCCGGGGCATGTCCGCGGAGCGTCTGATTTATATCGTACATCGGTTCGGCGGTGTTCTGGGTCCGGCGCATCCGTTCGGGCAGCGCAGCTCGAGCGCGATGTTTTTCAAAAAGATCAAGAGCAAGCCGCAGCTCCTGCAGAAGGTGGACTTCGTCGAGGGCTTCAATACCTGCGAAAAGACGGAATCCAACCGTCTGGCGCAGCTGTTGGGTGAGAAGCTGGGCAAGCCTTGCACCGGAGGCTCTGACGCACATAACGAGGCTTATGTCGGCATGGCTTATACGTTGATCAACCGGGATATCACCTGCAATGATGATCTGATCGCGGCGATCCGCGAAGGGAAGCTTGTCGGTTGCGGCGGACAGGAGCGCGAACGCACGCGCAAGGCGGAGATGAAGGACGCGTTTTACAGCGTCTGGGGATTCAAGGTATATAACCGCGGCTTAGGGGCGCTGTTTGCACCGTACCGCAAATACCGTTTCAAAAAACTCGCGCATCTGGGACATCTTCACACAAAATAGGATGTGAAACAGGGTGCAAAACAGGACACGACAGGACACAGAAAGCTTTTCGCAGGAGACTGCGGCGAAACTTTCTTGCGAAACCTAGCGAAATCGCAAAGAAAAAACTTGCGCAATCCGTCCAAAAAGTGTATAATATCATCGGCATGACATTTGCGGTATTGCAAAGTCAAACATTCTGTTCATGGCTGAACTATTTCGCAAAAGTCAGGAGGTGAATTGGAACATGGCACAAGTAATCGTAAGAGAAAACGAAAGTTTGGAATCCGCTCTGAAGAGATTCAAGAGATCCTGCGCTAGAGATGGCGTGATGAGCGAACTGAGAAAAAGAGAACATTACGAAAAACCAAGCGTAAAGAGAAAGAAAAAATCTGAAGCCGCTAGAAAAAAGGCTAAGAAATACTAATCTATGCACAGTCATTTCTTGCCTGCGGTGAGAAAGCCGTATGCGGTTTTCGTGAATCGAGGTGAATGATCAATGGCATTGAAAGAACAGTTGATGGCTGACTTCAAGGAGGCAATGAAGGCTCACGATGAGGTCGCCAAGAACACGATCAGTTTCGCGCGGGCGGCGATCAAGCAGTATGAGGTCGACCACCGGGAGGAGCTGGACGATGCAGGCATTGTTGCAATTTTATCCAAACAGGTAAAGATGAGAAAGGATGCCCTCGCTGATTTTGAAAAAGCCGGAAGAACAGATTTAGCCGAATCCTATCAGGCAGAAATCGACATTCTTAAAAGGTATCTGCCGGAGCAGCTCTCCGCAGAGAAACTGCGTGAAGTCGTTGCGAGCGCTGCAGCTGACCTGAATATTGAAGGCGGCATGCAGAACATGGGCAAGCTCATGGGCGCTGTGATGGGCAAAGTCAAAGGACTTGCCGACGGCGGCGATGTTAAAAAGGAAGTCGAAGCATTTCTAAAAAAATAATAGGAAATATGAAATCAAAGAGACCCGAAGCGTTCGGTAAAAATGCCGGACGAAGAGGGTCTTTTTTGTGTGCGAGCGCTGCGGGACGGAAAGCTTCGTGGAGTGGGGAGATCCTAAATGATTCCATTACCAGCGAATTTATTCAAAAAATAACTGTAAAAAAATATAATTAAAAACTTGAAATGTAATCCCTCTTGTGATATAGTAAAAATATAGAATTTATGAAAGAAATAGTATTCGAAATCACAGCAGGAGGAAATCGCATGACCGATACAAACGAAAAAAACAGGGATACAACGCAGAAAAAGCAAAACACAGATACCATGCCGCAAGAGGGACTCGTCACAGAGCCTCGCATCGGCGAAATGCCGCGCCGCAATCACAAGGACTCCACCTTTTGCCTGCTCTTTTCCGAGCCGGCGCGTGCCATCGAACTGTATAACGCAGTCACAGGCGA
>UQMQ01000100.1 GCA_900542245.1 uncultured Eubacteriales bacterium | reverse complement strand
GGAAGATATCAAAAGATTGGTAAAAACAACCTATAAAAAATTTGGTCCGATTTTTGCCTTGTTCAATCATGCAGAAGATCCTCCTTATGGTCCGCTAAACTCTTTTGATGATCAGACATGGTACAATGCTTTTGAACTTACACTGCTGTCCTACCAAAGAGTTGTCAGAGAGGTCGCTCCTATCATGATGGAAAACGGAGGTGGACGAATTGTCAACTCAACCTCTTCGTCAATCAAAGCGGTTCTTGACAATTTGGGGCTTTCGAATACCATGCGTGCAGGCGTTGTCGGCTGGTCAAAAACAGTCTCACAGGAACTGGGTAAATACAATATTCTTGTTAACGTAATCGGCCCGGGCAGAATCGGTACTGCCCGCATTGATTACCTGGATAAGATGCGTGCAGACAAGCAAGGTATCACAGTAAAGGAACTGCAAGAGAATACATGGAAAACCATTCCGTTGGGTAGATATGGAAAGCCAGAGGAGTACGGCAAACTTGCAGCCTTTCTTTTATCTGCAACAGCAAATACCTACATTACCGGTCAGACCATTCTCCTCGATGGAGGTCTCGTAAAAGCACTGTAGCATCGCTGTTTGCGCATAAATTTTTTACTATACATTTCTTCACTTTATGCACCCGGTACGCATGTGATCGGGTGCATAGAGTTTCGTTCACTGCACACGTCTTGTGGTTTACAGCTTCGCGGCGATTTCTTCAAGGCGCATCAGCCGCTTATTGATGCCGGATTTTTTGAGCGGCGGGTCGCAAAGCTCGCCGAGGGCGGTAATGGAAATGTCCGGATTCGCCAGCCGCAAAAGCGCGGTCTGCTTCAGCTTTTCCGGTAAAAATTCCAACCCCTTGGTCTGCTCGATCTTGCGGATTGCTTCCATCTGCTTCATCGAGGCCTCGATGGCGCGGTCCATATTCGCATTATCGCAGTTGACCGTCCGCTTAGCGGCATGGACCATGCCCTTCCTGATGCGGGTCTCCTCCAGCGAAAGCACCTGCTGGCTCGCGCCCATGATGGCAAGCATATCGCTGATATAATCCGCCTTTTTCATGTAGACCACATAGCGCTTGCCGCGCTGCACGACCTTACAGCTCAGATCGACAAAGGCATTGATCAGCTTTTTCAGATCGTTTGCCATGTTCTGCGATTCCAGCACAAACTCCAGATCATAGGCCTTTTCGGGATCGCTCATCGTACCGACCCCCATGAAAACACCGCGCAGATAGGCTTTTTTGCAGCATTTGCTGCCGATGATGCCGCTGTAGATGCCGTCCGAGATATAGTTGTTGCCCTCACGCACCAACAAAATACCGGTTTCGCGCAGGATCTGCTCGCTGCGATTGTCCGCGTCGATGGTCAGACTGTAGGCGTACTTCTGCCCCGCCTGCGCCTTGCCGATGGTCTTGCCCTCGCCGATTTCCAGTTTCGTTTCGATCCCGAAATAATCCTGCAGCAGCTTCTTATAATGCCGCGCCACCGCCGGATTCTGCGTGGTGACGATAATTTTGAATTTGCCAAAGCCCGCAAGCCCGATACTGCCTGCTACCCGCAAAAATCCGGAGATTTCCGCCAGCATACAGCACTTCTTTTCCGGCTGCACATGCGCCAGCTCATTTTTGGTATCCGATGCAAATGACATTACGCGTCCTCCCGGTTCATCTGTTTATGCTTGACACACCCTGCCGCCTTTTTTGAAGAAGCAGATGGCGTACTTGCGCATTTTCTGATCGCCGTCCGCATCAAGCGGCTATGCGTAGTTTCCCACGCTGATTTTTGCAAGACCTTCCTCACATGCTTGCGTGCCCTGCTTGTCTCTATTATATATGATTATTTCCACGCTGTCATCCTCTTTTACGGCTTTCGCACGCAGCTCGTGATGCCCGGCGGCTGCAGGCTTTGCAGCGCAAAAAATGGCAAAGCCCGCCGCGTGTGCACCCGACAGGCTCTGCTTGTTCATGTCTTTTATCTCTGGCTTTGTATGATTTTCGTAATGCTTATTTCGTCCATCGTCTCTTGGCGTATCGGCACTGTTTCAGCTCTGTTTTTGCAATCAGCTTCCCGTCCTTGTTATATGCCAGTGCGATGGCTTTGTAGTAGTACATCGTTCCCCGCTTTCCATAGGTATTGATATAGATCGGCTGCTCGCTGAGGAACATCCGCTTGTATCCGGAGGATTTTTTGGTTGAGCGATAGAAACGGTATTTTATGGTATAGCCTTGTTTTGCAAGCGCTTCGAATTCTGCAAACTGTCCGGCAAAGCTGATGCGGATATTACCGTTTTTCAGCTTTTTGGAACGCGCTTTCAGTTTCAGTGCATCGAAAGTCTTTTTTACCTGTTTGTCGCGTTTTTGTTCCTGCTGCTCTAGCGTTTCCTGCTTCTTGGTTATGACGACAAGCTTGTCTCCGGTTTTCAGACCCTTGATCTCCGTTACTTTCCCTTGCGAAACCCCGTTCAAGGTGACATCGACCAGCTCATAGCCCTCCTGCAGCACAATCTTCGCAGCCGTACCGTCGGCATTTAAGGCAACCGTTGCGCCCTCGCCGCTCTGAATCGTCGGCTGCTGTCCGGACGGAACATAGCTGCCGCCGCCGCTCGGCGTCTCGGATGGAATCGTCTGTTTGTTCACCAGCGCGATTTGCGGCGCGGATACATTTCCTGCGCTGTCCTTTGCAGCCAAGGTTATCGAAGCACTATTTGTTCCAGAACCCTCTATCGCGCCTGTCACACGGAAGCTGCCGTCTCCTGCCGCAGTAACCGGCTCCTGATTCGCATCGCCGTAGAGAATTTGGCTGCCTGCATCTGCAGTCCCTGTGATCGTGTACGCACCGCTCTCCGGATCGGCATAGAAGACCGCGGAGGAAAGGGTGAGTACCGGAGGCGTATCGTCTGTGCTCACGAGCAGGAATTTGCTCGTCTTATCCAGACCCTTAACGCCCTCCACACGCAGCATCAGACTGCCGGTAAATTCCGGAATGGTGAAGGTGTTTGTAGTGCTTGCGTCTGGGGAAATCGTGTTATACTCTTCCTTGTCCATCCGCGTGACGCTGAAGGTCACCTTGGTCGCATTGATATCGTTACAATCAATCGTGAGTTTCTTCTCAGCTTTTTGTCCGCCCACATAGGCGTGGTAGACGTTGTAATCGTCTTTGCTGCAGGTCACGCCGTTGACGGTAAGGTTGAAGTCCAGTTCCTGATACTTTGGAAGAAGCTCTTCGGCCGATTCCCTTTCTGGGCTATAATATTTTGCAACTTCCTTTTTGGTTTGGTTCGTGCCGCTTGCACTGCCTGTGCTACCTGTACCGCTTTCACTGCCTGTGCTACTTGTGCCGTTTTCACTGCCTGTGCTCTCTGGTTCCTCCCAAAGGGTTTCTTCCCTATAGGCACGCACGCCAACCTTGTAGGTCTCATTTGCCGACAGCTTCTCAGCCGGAACAGATTTCGCAGCTGTCCCATTTTCATTGACCAAAACGGCATTGCCGCCGACGGTCATCGCCATATCGATGGAAGTTTTGCTTGCATCAACATCATAGCCGAAGCCGGTGTCTTCCCAGGTTTCCTTTCCGCCCTCCGTTTTCTTTTGATAAATCTTTACGGCATAGCCGCTCACACCATCCACTTTATCCCAGCTTGCTCGCATGACCTCATTGCCTACAGAGGTCAGTGTGACGCTTGTCGGTGCATCTGGTTGGTTATCGTTTGTATAAGAAACTGGTGCTTCAAACTGCTGACTGTCGATGGCAGCAAGCGCGGATACTGTCTGACCACCCTCCATAGTCGCTTGTTTCTCTGTCATAAGGACGGTGGTGATATAATAGTCTCCGCTCGGCGCGTGCGTACCGTTTGTCGGTACGTTAATTGTCGATATTGCGGTATCGCCGCCGCTCGCATTCGCTGTTACTTCCTGCTCGTTTACCAAGTAGGTCGCTTCGCCCTGTTTCGCGCCCAGGTAGGTGCGCAGGGTATATTGTACGTTTGGTTCCGCGTACTTGATCTGACCGCTGAGGATTTCGTTGCTTGTTCCGCTCTGTGCCATCTCCAACTTTTCAAATGGCGTAACGTTCTTTTGCTCATAAGTAAAGTTCAGTGTTCCTGCATTGATGTTATAGCTTGCGTTAGCGGATGGCAGACGCAGCAGGACAACGCGGTGCTGCGCAGGGCTACCGACTTTCGTAATGAGGTCGCTTGCAGCATAGATCTTACCTGCCTCTGCCGCAGCATTCTCCTCCCAAGTCCAAATCGGCTTTACATTGTCTACGGTGAGGCTGTTTTGAATCATTTCCTCTGTAACATTCGTGACATCCGTACCAAAATCAAGCAGGACATACGGTGTTTCCTCCGCACTGGAATTGACCTGAATCGTCTCACTGCTCTTGCCCTCCGGCAAGCCCAAAACGATGGCTTGCAGCGCAGCGTTTTCTTGCTCGATGACTTCTCCAATCGCTGCTTCGGTCTGCAGCGGCATGAATAGGCTTTGCGGTGCAGAGCGCACGACCGGTGTCACCCCATGATCTGCCCAATTCCAGTCAGAGAGCTTTTTGAAAATCTTAATCTCAAGATCCCAACCGCCACCTTTCTTGAATTTTGTTTTGACGATGTGCGGTATGAGCACCCACGCCCGCGCCTTGAAGATCGGGATCTCTCCCTGCGCCATAACGCCCAGATAAGGATCTATATTCTCGAATGCTTTGCGCATACTTTCACTGACGCTCGTATCTTTAATCTCAGTGGTCGTATGCCCGCCGATGATGAGCTCCATGTCAGCGCTGCCGATTGATTTGCCTGCAAACGGGAAGCCTTTTGGAATCAGGAGTCTGCCTTTCGCCTTGCCGTTCGCGCCGATGCCTAAGTATAAGTTTTCTTTGGCCGCATCCACACCGCCGAAGGCGCCCAGCTCCATACCGGATGTTACTTCAATAATCTTAAAATTCGGGTGCAGCAAGCCAAGTTTGAGTTCCTTCGCCCCAGCAAAGTAAATGCCCTTATACGTTTTATTATTGTAGTTTCGTTCCTGTCCTTCCAGTTTGAGGGTATAGCCAAATTCCTCCACAATGTTCAGATTCGTTCCGACAAGACCAACCTCTGACGCCTTGAGCGAGATCTCACTCGGACCGAGCACGACATCACCCCTGCCTTCCACCAGATGCAGATAGGTGCCGCTCAACGCGCCGCGCAGCTTGAGCGGCGGGATCGCAAAGTAATTGCCGTTGACGGTAGCCGCGAGATCCTTGAAGCCTGCGCCGCCGCCGTTAAGCTGTCCGATCGGGATCGGCGGTACCAGTACGATGCCCGGACTCGCCTTGACGTAGAACCACAGCTCGTCCGGAATCAGCGAGCCGTCCTTTTTTGAACGTTCAAGCGCCAGTGTCGCTTCGGTTTCAAAGAGGTCGAAAGCATTCAGCTCCAGCTCAAACGCATAGCGTTCTTCGCCCTTAAAGGTATTGACCTCTCCCTCGATCTTCGCAAGTTCCAGCGAAAGCATTTTTTCGGTATCAAAGCTACCTTTCGCCTTGACGCCGTTGACCTTAAATTCATAGGTTTTCTTACCGCCAACCGTCTTTTCCTGCAATCCATAACCCAGTTTTTCCATCGTAAAATTCGCGCCGTCAAAAATGGTTTTGAAGCCGATATGCCCGCTGAACACCAGGTTTCCCTTGACATCGGCAGTCGCCCCCTCGAGCTTTGTCGTTGCATACGGAATATCGACAGCAATGATGGCATCGTTCTTCGTCGGATCAATGTCAAACGTCAAACCGCTTTCGGACAGGTTAATCTTTAAGTCTTTCTCACTCCCGGATTTCGGCTGGTAGAACTTAAAGGTCGGCGCGCTGAGATGCACCCCACTTTGCTCGATCTTGCCGCCCTTGTGAATCACCAGCTGCCCCCCCCCTTTGCCCATGTCGCGGTCACGGACGGCGACAGCATGGCGGCATTGCCGGTAAACTCGAATTTCTCCCCATCCTCACTTGTATAATCGCCGCTGATCAGTGCGATTGGTTCTGCGTTATTGTACTGCTTTTTTAAGGTCGTCAGCGCCGCATCATCCGCGACATATTCCACAGTCACACCATTGCCTGTCCGGAATACCGCCAAACGCTTCGCTGTGATGGAGGGCTTGATCTTGTCCGGCTCGGTTGGAAGCGGGTCTTTTTCCTGTACCAGATCGCGGAAGCCCCAGAGATAATGCGCCGCGGCTTCGCTTGCAGAACCTTCGTGTTCATTAAAGTAAACGCCGACATGGTTCGTACATTCGACCCACATCCTGTCGAATCGATCGCTCGGCACAACGGTGACGGTCTGCGGCAGAGGCACGCGGATCGGCTGTGTTCCGTCATAGGTCGTGATTCCCTTTTCGTAATAATCGGATAAGCCTACGAACGGATTCGCCCACGGATAGCTGTCTACATAGACCTCGGTAAGATAAATCCCTTGCTTCTCCCCGGCTTGGGTGTAACCCTTCGGGGACGTATAGGTGTACAGATCATCGATGCGGCTGGTGATGGTGGTCGACGCTGTGGATATAGATGTAATGGTTGCATTTCCACCCTCACCATCTTCTTTTACGGTCGTGTGGCTCATTTTAGGTGCCGGTCCGCTCTGGCTGCTCGCAGTATCATAATGCCCCATGCCGGTAAAGCCTTCGAGCTGATATTCCCATTCGAAATGGAAATCCGTCATGATTTCTGCGCTGTTTAACCGTATCTCACCGACCGTGGTCAAAACGCCCCAGCTTTCTTTGCCTTTCTTACCCTCCTTCAGCTTGACCAGCTCATGGTAGACGGTCACAGCCGCCGGGAAGGTGGTATTATTCTCATGCCGCCAGATCGTCAGGGCATACTCTGCCTTGATCGCCGGGTTGTTCCCATTCGGTGTTTCGTTCACGAACTGCATGCTTTGCAGTGCTGTATGTACATAGTGCGTCGTCGGTTTGCCTTGCTGATAGGTAACAAACGTGCACTGCGGATACTGCAGGGTGCGCGGTGATTTTCCTTCATTCTGCGCCACCACTGCCGTCGGGATGGTGGTCAGATATGACCCATACTGTGTCTTTTGCAGCGTCACGCGCAGGTAGTCATTCTGCAGCGCGAGCGCCCCATTCTCGAGTTTCTTTCTCTTTACCGTGTCGCCATCGCTTCCCGACCGCCAGATATCGCCCGGATATGCCATGGCTTGCAGTGGAAAAGCGCAAAGAATCAGACAAAATGTCAAGATGATTGCGATAAATTTTTTCATTTGTATATTCCTCCTTCGTCCTTGCCAGCTTCGTTTCCTGCTCACATAAGGAAAAGCCCTTTATATTATATAAGGTACCGAAATACAAAAAAACTCGCAGCAAAATAAAAAAAAATTTTATTTTTTTGGTAGGCATGCCAAGATGCACATCACAAAATCAAAGATCTCTATGTAAATATAACGCGTGGGCGAGTACCGCTTTACAAGCTAAATGCCTCGTGATGCCGCAAATATCGTCAGCGCGATATTTCCTGCATAAGGACAAAAAGTGAGTCTGCCACACAGTACACCGCCCCACCACCACGACCTCTTATCGTCCCATGCCTCCCGGCACCGCGCGCAGAACCGCAGCAGAAAGCAGCATCAAAGACACCGACATGGCAGAAGAAATGATGGCTTACACGAGGCACAACATCCTCGTACCAGCAGCACAAACCATGCTCGCACAAGTAAACCAACTGCCGCAGGGCGTACTGTAATGACCCCGATCATACAATCACTTCCAAGTTTGTCAACTGCCAAACCAGTAGCCAGACAAGCAGTTCGACACTTGACAGCTATCAACATAGTATAAAGTGCAAACATGCGATAAACGAAATCTCAAGACAAAAGCATCGGAAGCCCGGTGCTTTTGCTGTTTAGAGACAACAAGCAACATCCCGCGCGAACACGTCCACGCACAGCAGCACGGCCCATTACCACCTCATGCTCACCACCAGCGCGCGCCTGCCAGCAGCATTCCGCCAAGTAAATCATCACTACCTATGTTTTTGCTCTTTAGAGACAGCAAGCACCACAGCACGCTAGCACTCCCACGCACAGCACGACCCATTACCACCTCATGCCCACCACCAGTGCGAGCCTGTCAGCAGCATCCCGCCAAGTAAATCATCACTCCCCATGCTTTTGTTCGGTGGAAAACATAAACTGTAAGATAATATAATTCTATACTTGAAATGTAATTCCTCTTGTGATATAGTAAAAATATAGAATTTATGAAAGAAATAGTATTCGAAATCACAGCA
>UQMQ01000099.1 GCA_900542245.1 uncultured Eubacteriales bacterium | reverse complement strand
GGACGGTTAGAAGCCTGTTTCCGGGGGCAGACGGTAGTTTCTATTGCCTGCCCCTGTTCTGTGCTTGCAAAGCCTTGTAAATCAAGGACTTTTCAGCCCCTAACTGTCCACACAAGACCTCCTTTTCCGTTCACTTTCTGTTTTCTGCCGCCTGTGAACTCTGGCGGCACAGTCGGGACAGTATTTCGCCCGGTTGGACTTTGGGACGAACACTCTGCCGCAGACCGCACAGCGTTTTAGCTCCTTATCCCGGAAAATCTCCGCTTCCAGCGTCCCGATTTGCGGCAAGACCGACCAGCGGAACCACTTACAGCAGACCGAGAAAGAAATGGTCTGGGGGCAGGTGTGGGTGTCCCCATCGTCAAGGAGCATACAGTTCCCGTCCTCATAACAGCAGCACTCCCGGCGGATCAGGGCGTTTGCCTGTTTCCTCTGTGCCGGTGTCATGCGGTAAAGGGAACCGTCCTGCCTGCGCTCTATGGGCGGCAGTCGTTTATATGGGTTCTCTCTCATGTGTTCCCTCCATTTTTCCTTTGCCGTTCTCCCCGAAAAGGCTTCCTGCCTCGTCGTCGCAAGCTGCGTATCGTTCGTTTCACCGCAAGCGGCAAAACTCACTCGCTCCGCTGCTCCTCCTCTCCCCACAAAGCCATGCGACTTTGCGGGGACCCCGACAATGGCGGCGTGTTCCGGCGTTGGCACGCTCCCCGGACTTCGGGACATTTTGTCCCGAAGTGGCTCGTTGCGGTGCTTCCCCTGCCGGGGTATTCCTTTTCGGACGGTCATTCATTTTTCAAGGTGCAGCTCATCGATGAACTACCCTAAGTCTACACCTAAAAGACCGCCCGCCCCGTATATCCATAAGGTCGGAAATCAGCCCGGAAAACTCTCTATTTCCACGCTCTCGGAATTGTGGTAAAATAATAAATACAAGACGATAAATCGGAAGTTGTGAGGTGTTCAAAATGGATAGCATAGTGGAACTTGTCAAGAGAAATGAGCAGCTTCTCCTTGAAAATGCTGAAGCACTAAATGATGAGGAAGTAGAACAGGAAGATATTGACGAGTATCTTAAAATTCAAGGTGCTACAAAAGAAGAATTAAGCGCCTTTGAAAATCAATTTCAAATAAGATTGCCAGAGGATTTTAAAACCGTATATTCATACAAAAACGGCAGCGGCTATATGAGCTTAATTTGGCCGCAGGAGGGATTTTATCGCGGGTATCGCCTACTGTCACTAAAAGAAATAATCAAGTTAAAATCTCTTTTTCAAAATAAAAACTGTAAAATGACAGAGTTTCCAAATGTAATTGGTGAAAAACAACTGCAACAATTAGACGAACGCATAAAGCCATATCTGTTTTGTGAGCGTTGGTTTCCCTTTGCTGAGTATGCCGGTTCTCTTTATCTGATGTTGGACTATAACCCAAGCGAGAAAGGTGAAATCGGTCAAATTATTTGTTATGTGCATGACCCGGATTTTATCTATTATGTCGCTCCGAACATTACCGAAGCACTGAAAATGACGGAAACAGTTATTGAGAATTTAATATAATTTTTCTTTATATGATGTAAGCGATAGCTTCCAGTTTATCGAACAGCTGCTGTTCAAGAATACACCGCCCTTCGTCAAATCGATGGAGGGCGGTTTTGCGCGCCTAAAATCAACACAACAGGTAAAAGGGAGGTCTTTTTTGACAGCTTGCGCAGGCTGTATTTTTTTTGTATAATAGAACAAATACGACACGAAATGTGTGAAGCACAAAACAGAGATAAAGGAAATGATAGATTTATGAGAATTATTACAGGTGATTTTAAGGGCAGGCGTCTTGAGATGCCTGTGGGAAACGATATCCGCCCGACGACGGAGAAGGTAAAGGAAGCGCTGTTCAGCATGATCGCGGGTAATCTGTATGACGCGGTCTGCGCGGACCTCTTCAGCGGGACCGGCAATCTGGGTCTGGAGGCGCTGTCCCGCGGCGCCGAGAAGTGTTATTTTGCAGATAACAGCAGAGCCGGTCTAGAGCTGACAAAGCGCAATATCGCGATGTGCAGGGCAGAGGAGTGGTCAGTCGTAATCCCGGGTGACTTTGAAAAGGCGCTGGGGCGGCTTGCGGAGCGCGGAGAAAAGGTCGACATCTTCTTTTTGGACCCGCCGTATCGGGAAGGTCTGTACGACAGATGCTTTGCGTTGATTCGCGCATACGATCTGCTGGCCGACGAGGGTATCATCGTAGCTGAACACGGAGAGCGTGATGTTTTCCCGGAAACCTATGCGGGCTTTGAAAAATTGAAAGAACGAACCTACGGTTCGATCGCGATCACGATTTACGGTTGATTGCATGCCTGCCTTGTGCTAAAATAAAGAGTACAGCAGGGTGCTGCGTTGCCGGAAAACAGCAGGACAGGCAAAATGACGGCAAAAAACACAAGACAGCTTGGAGGCAGTGATGAAAACAAAGGCATTGTATGCAGGCTCTTTTGATCCGTTGACCCTAGGGCATTTGGATATGATCGAAAGAGCAGCCCATATATTTGATGAAGTGACCGTCGGCGTGGTGGTGAATCTCGAAAAAAAAACCTTGTTTACATTTGAGGAACGCATGGATATGATTCGCAGGAGTACAGCACACCTTGCGAATGTCAGCGTGGACAAGTGCGAGGGGCTGCTGGCGGATTTTGTAAACAGGCACGATTTCAATGTGGTGGTGCGCGGCCTGCGCGGCGTCGGGGATTTTGACAGCGAACAGCAGATGGCGCAGCTGCATCAGCATTTATATAAGGAAAATGTCGAAACCGTATTTTTGATATCTGACGCAAAATACGCTTTTATAAGTTCAACCATGGCGAAGCAGGTCATCTCCCTTGGGGGAGAGGGCAGCATGCTTGTGCCGCCGTATGTTTTAGAGATGATGAAAGGGAGATTTGAAAAGTAATGGAAGATACAATGAAAGTCCTCGAACTGCTTGAGGAGTTGGAAGATATCGTAGATAACGCGACGAATGTACCGCTGACCAGCAAGATCATGCTGGAGGCAGAGGATGTTTTCAATATTGTCAGAGAGGTCCGTTTGGCGCTCCCGGATGACGTGCAGCAGGCCAAGTGGATCCGCGATGAACGCGACCGGATTCTTGCCGATGCCAAGGCAGAATACGAACGGATCATTCGTGAGGCGAAGAAACAGGCGGATTATCTGGTGGAGACGGATGATATCACGCTCAGAGCAACAAAGCTGGCGCAGGAGATCCGCGAGGACGCGGAGCTGCATGCCAAGATGCTCAAGATGAGAACCTATGATTATGTTGACAAAATGCTCTATGATATGCAGGCAAAGATGGACGAACTGAACCTGAAATATTTCGGAGAGATGTATACGAATCTGGACAAGACCTTCTCGATCATCAATCAGACGCTGAGTGACAACCGGGATGAGATCAAGCAGTTGGCTTATCAGACGCAAAACGATTTAGATACAGAAGCATAGGTGTCGGTTGTAAGCATAAGGAAGTAAGAACAAAATGCAGCAAAAAACAAATCTGAATTTACTCAATGTGGCTCTCATGTTTGTCGGTGCGATCATGGGAGCCGGTTTTGCGTCCGGGCGAGAAATCTGGCAGTTCTTCGGCGTATTCGGCAAGCAGGGCAGGATCGGTATTTTGCTGATTGCGGTGCTGTTTGTGGTCCTCGGCATGATGACAGCCTATCTGGCGCGGATTCTCGGAACCAACGATATGGGGCGCATCATCGCGCCGGGCGGCAATCCTAAAATCGAAAATCTGGTCAGCTGGTTTATGGCAATCATGCTGTTTACCGTACTGATCAATATGACCGCGGCAGGCGGTGCGCTTCTGCACCAGAACTTCGGCATCAGCAGACTGGTTGGCGGCGTACTGATCGGTGTGCTGGTCATAGTGACTGTGCTGGGAGAGTTTGAACGCATCTCCAAAGTCTTTCGCTATATCATGCCGGTTCTGTTCGCGGCAGTGATCCTGATCAGTGTGCTGGCAGTCACTGCGAATCTGGGGGCTTCGGCGCAGCGTGAACCTGTCAAGCCGTCACCGATTGCGGGGAACTGGGTTTTGGCAGCTTGCCTGTATATTTCCTATAATATTTTAGCAATGATTCCCATTGTAGCCACTTCGTCGGTCAATGCGAAAAGCGAAAAATCTGCAATGCTCGGCAGCGGACTGGGCGGTATTTTTCTAGGTGTGCTGGCTTTCACCATCGTGCTTGCATTGCAAAAAGACATGCAGTTTGCGCAGGCGATGGATATGCCGATGCTTGCCTACGCAGGACGGATCTCCAAGGGTGCAGGGATTATTTACAGCGTCCTGCTCTTTGCGGCCATTTACGCGTCCGCGACCAGCAATTTTTACGGTTTCACGACCAAGCTCCGGACAGACGAAAAAAAGAGCCGTAAGGTGATCTTGTCCGCTTGTCTGGCATTCCTTTTGGGCTTGGTTGGTTTCAAGAATGTGGTTGCCTATATGTTTCCGATTGAAGGCTATCTGGGTTTTGCAATCATCGCTATGCTGCTCCTCAATTTCGCGCAGGTGCGGAGGAGGGAACGTAGGCGCAAACTGTACCAAAAAGATATGAGACGCGCGCCGATTCCCGCGTTTTTTGAAAACTTCGCGGGATACGACAGAACGGATTTTCCGCGTCCGCTGGTGCGTGTAACCGGAGGCCCCGGCGGCGAAGCGATTTTGATTCTCGGCAGCGAAAAAACAGCATTGTATGACTGCGGCATGGCATGCTTTGCGGATAATTTGATTGAAAATCTAAAGACGGTGTTAAATGCCGAAGGAAAAACCCTAGACTATATCCTGCTCTCGCATACGCATTACGACCACATCGGGGCGCTGCCTTACGTGCTGCAGGTCTGGCCGGAGGCACAGGTCTGCGGGCTGCAAAAAGCCAAAGAGGTCTTTGCCCATCCGAACGCCAGAGCGACCATGGAGCGGCTTGGAAACAACGCCAAAGCGCTTTACGGTGTGGAGGGGATCGAGATCACTGCTGCGGGCATGCGGGTGGACCGCGTGCTTGCAGACGGCGACAGGATCAGTCTGGGTGCGGAGACTATAACGGCATATGAGACAAAAGGGCATACGGACTGCTCTGCGAGCTATCTGCTTTCTCCGGAGAAAATCCTCTTCACCAGTGAGAGCACCGGCATGCAGGTGACGAGCATGCTCGTGCAGACTTCTCCGCTCAAGAGCTATGATGATTGCTTTGCATCGGCGGCGCGCTTAAAGACGTTCGACGTGAACGATCTGATACTTCCACACTACGGGAGATTGCCGTCTTTTCGGAATCAGACGTATTTCGATGACTTTATCAAAGAAGCCGAGCTGGAACAACATATGCTCGAGGAGGCGATTCGACAGGGACGTTCGGACGATGAGCTCCTGCAGCTGCACATGCGGCGCTATTGGAGTGAAAAGCGTAACAAGGCGCAGCCGTTTGCAGCCTATGCGCTGAACACACAAATCATCATCCGGCAGCTTCGAAAAAAACTTAACATCCCAAGTGAAATGTGATATGATGAAAACATCTTGAGACAACTTTCTCATCAAGGAGGGTTAAAAAATGGAAAGATATTTAGAAATGAAAGAGAAAATCGCAGAGGCAGTCAAGGCGAATCTGCAGGATGCGATTGCGCTGAACGATGATCTGGCAGACCATCCGGAGCTTTCCGGAGAGGAATACGAATCGTCACGCAAGATTGTAGAATTGCTGAAGCATAAGGGCTTTGACGTAGAGTATCCGTTTGCGGGTCTACCAACATCCTTTAAGGCGACTTACGGCAGAAACGACCATAAATATAAGGTTGCGATTATGACCGAATACGACGCGCTGCCGGGCATCGGACATGCTTGCGGGCACTGTGTCAGCGGCGCCATCAGCGTACTGGCGGGAATCGCGGCATCCAAGCTGCAGGACGCGCTGGACGCGGATATCGATGTGATCGGTACTCCGGTCGAAGAAACCGACGGCGCGAAATGCGCACTAATCAAAAAAGGTGTCTTTGATCACTACGATATGGCAATGATGATCCATCTGTACGACCAGAATCTGATCTACTGCACACTCAATGGACTTGCTTCCTATCTGTATACCTTCCATGGTAAGGCAGCCCATGCTTCTGCGGCACCTTGGGAGGGTGTCAATGCACTGAACGCGGCACAGCTCATGTTCCATGGAACGGATTGTCTGCGGCAGCATGTGACCCCGGATGTCCGCATCCACGGCGTGATCCGAAACGGCGGAGAAGCACCGAATATCGTGCCGGAGGAGGCCAGTGCAGAGTTCTATGTCAGAGCGCTGGATCTGGATTACATGATGGATGTCGTCAGAAAGGTAGATGACTGCGCGGCAGGCGGTGCGCTGGCAGCACAGTGCACCTGGGATAAAGTGGAAACGGCAGCGGCCTATGCGAATATGAGAAGAAATTACTCGGGTGAGGACGCGCTGCGTGAGGTCTATGAGGAACTCGGCATCGATATCAACGGCGACCATGAGAAGATCTTTGGTTCTTCCGATGTCGGCAACGTCAGCTTTGTCTGCCCGGCGTTCCAACCGACGCTGCAGATCGTTGATCGCGGTGTCGCGATCCATACCAGAGAGTTTGCAGCTGCAGTGAAAACGGACAGAGCGCATGACACCATCGCGCTCGGCGCGAACGTCATTGCCCTGCAGATCGCAAAGATCTTCGGTGATGAAAACAGGATCAAACAAATGAAAGCCGATTTTGAGGCACAGGGCGGCCGCAAGATCGTATAAATCTATCGGCATCTGATATCAGACAGCGTCGATATCGGATATCTTGACATCATCTTTACATCATATGCAAGACAAAAGGAGGAATCAGAGATGCTGCAAGTATTGATTATAAACGGAATGTATCCGGACTATGAAAAGAATGAAATGGTAAAGGCGAATATCGGTATGCAGGACGGCAAGATCGCCTACATCGGTGCGGAAACACCGGAGGCGCGGCAAGTCATTGATGCAGAGGGCAGAGTGGTTTCGCCGGGATTTATCGATATTCATATGCATGAAGAGGATTTTGTGCATGAGGGTAAGCAATTCGTCATTGCCAATATGATGCTGGAAATGGGCGTCACCACAGCGGTCGGCGGCAACTGCGGCGTGCAGAAGCAGCCGTTGTCTGTTTTCAAATCGGTGCTCAATGAGTTGGGCGGCAGCCCGGTCAACTATCTGATTCTGGCGGGCTACAACCATTTCCGTACGGAATTGGGCATCGGCAGATACGCGCATCCGTCGCAGGCACAGATGGACGAGCTGCAGGCAATCATGAAGCGTGAGCTTGCGGAAGGCGCATATGGTATTTCGTTCGGTATTGAATACGATCCGGGCATCACCTTTGATGAAATGCTATGGGCTGTCAGAGCCTCTGACGATCCGCATCTGCTGGTTTCCGCGCACTATCGTGACGAAACGAAGAAGGACGATCTGTTCCCGGTAGAGGAAATGATCCGCTTCTCACAGGAGATCCCGCAGAAGTTCCAGATCTCGCATCTGTCCAGCTGTTCGGCGACCGGCAGCATGAAAGAAGCGCTCGCGTGCATCAACGCAGCGATGGAACAGGACCCGACCCTGAACTATGATACTTATCCGTACAATGCGTTCTCGACAGAGATCGGCTCTGCAGTCTTTGAAGACGGCTGTCTGGAGGGCTGGGGCAAGGATTACAAGGACATTTTGCTGACGGATGACCCATATAAGAATGTTCGTTGTAACGAGGAAATCTTCCGCAAAGCCAGAGCAGAATATCCGAACATGCTGGCAGTTGCGTTCGTCATGAATGAGGACGAGATCAGAGAGGCCATTGTCAATCCGAACGGTATGGTAGCCAGCGATGCAATCATCAACAACGGCAGCGGACATCCGCGCGCCGCAGGGACATTCCCGCGCGTGCTCGGCAAGTATGTGCGGGAAGAAAAAGCGCTGCCGCTGATCGACGCGCTTCGCAAGATGACACTGGAACCGGCAAAGCGCCTGGAGCTTGATCAAAAAGGCAGGATTGCGCTTGGCTGTGACGCGGATATCACGATTTTCAACCCGGACACCATCATCGATAAAGCAGATTTCACCAAGCTCTGCAAGCCGGAGGGCATCGATTACGTACTGATCGGCGGTGAAATCGCCCTCAAGGATGGCGAACACGTCAATGACAGACTGGGACGGTTTATCTCCTATTGTTAAAACAGCATAGACACAATAAAAACCACTAGTTCACTGGTGGTTTTTTTTATAATTTCAAACAAAAAACTAGCCATCGCGCCAGTGACGTCGGAAGTTTCCTAGTACTTCGACGGAAGACGGGAAAGTGTGACAAGTATACATAATACTTTTTTTAATGTATAAAAATAAGTTGCACATGCAAAAGTGTGATGGTATAATGAAAAAAATATAGTATTT
>UQMQ01000098.1 GCA_900542245.1 uncultured Eubacteriales bacterium | reverse complement strand
ACCGCTTCATGTTCGGAGAGGAGTTTTATCTGGACGGCAGACGCATTGAGACCGAGGACGATATCCGCGAGATCAACCGGCGGATCGTGGCGCTGGCGGACAAGCTCGGCAAGCGGGTCGTGGCGACGACGGATTCACACTATACGGAGCCGGATGACGCGATCTACCGCAATATCGTGATGGCGGGCATGGGCTTCGAAGACGCAGAGAGCGGCGAGGGTCTGTATATGAAAACGACCGATGAGATGATGGAGGAGTTTTCGTATCTGGGCGCGCGCGCGCAGGAGATCGTCGTGGACAATACGAATTACATCGCGAGTCTGATTGACGGCGATATCCGCCCGGTACCCGCGGGCAAGTTTCCGCCGAAGATCGAGGGCGCGAAAGAAACCCTGCGTAAGACCTGTATGGAGCGTGCGCACGCGCAGTACGGCGACCCGCTGCCGAAAGAAATCGAGGATCGGCTGGATATCGAGCTGAATTCCATCATCAACAACGGCTACGCGGTCATGTATGTTAGCGCGCAGATGCTGGTAAACAAGTCGCTGGAGGACGGGTATCTGGTCGGCTCGCGTGGTTCGGTCGGCTCGTCGTTCGCGGCGACGATGGCGGGGATTACGGAGGTCAATCCCCTTAATCCGCATTATCTGTGCCCGCATTGCAAGAAGATCATCTGGGGTGATATGCAGAAGTACGACTGCGGCGTGGATATGCCGCCGCTGGATTGTCCGGACTGCGGCACACCGATGAAGCGGGACGGCTATACGATTCCGTTCGCGACTTTCCTTGGCTTCAAGGGCAATAAGGAGCCGGATATCGACTTGAACTTCGCGGGGGAATATCAGCCGGTGGCTCACCGCTATGTCGGGACTATTTTCGGTGAAAAAAACGTGTTTAAGGCGGGAACGGTCGGTACGGTCGCAGAAAAAACCGCTTATGGTTATGTCGCGAAGTTCTTTGAGGAGCGCGATATTCCGGTCAACAAATATGAAAAGGAGCGTCTGGCGCAGCATTGTACGGGCGTGAAACGGACGACCGGACAGCACCCGGGCGGAATCGTTATCTGTCCGGACGACCACGAGATTTATGAGTTTTGTCCGGTACAGCACCCGGCGAACGACACGACGACAGATATCATCACGACGCATTTTGACTATCACAAGATCGATGAAAACCTGCTGAAGCTCGACATTCTCGGTCACGATGTGCCGTCCATGATCCGCCAGCTGCAGGATATGACGGGTACCGACCCGCTGCAGATCGACTTGACGGACCGCAAGGTACTGAGCATCTTTAACGGCATCGAGGCGCTGGATATCAAGGACCCGGACTATAAGTTCACGCACGGCTCTTACGCGATCCCGGAGTTCGGGACTTCTTTTACGCGGCAGATGCTGGACGATACGAAGCCGGACAAGTTCGCGGATCTGGTGCGCATTTCCGGATTTTCTCACGGGACAGACGTTTGGCTGAACAACGCGCAGGACTATATCCGATCGGGAACCGCGACCATGCGTGAAGTAATCTCAACGCGTGACGACATTATGAACTATCTGATCCTCAAGGGCGTGGAGAATGAAACCGCGTTCAAGATCATGGAGATCGTGCGGAAAGGCAAGAAGGATCTCGACGAGCAGCAGGTCGCGACGATGAAGGAGCACAACGTGCCGGACTGGTACATCGACTCCTGCAACAAGATCAAGTACATGTTCCCGCGTGCGCACGCGGTGGCTTACACGATGATGAGCTTCCGTATGGCGTGGTACAAGGTGTACTATCCACAGGAGTTCTACGCGACGTATTTCACGACGAAGGTCGCGAATTTCGACGCGGAGACAATCCTCAAGGGTAAGGAGGCGATTCTGGCACGCATGGACGAGATCACAGCAAAGGGCATCAACGCTTCCGCGAAGGAAAAGGATGACTATACGATTTTGGAGGTCGCATACGAGATGTACGCGCGCGGCTACGAGTTTACGCCTGCGCGGCTGGGCAAGTCGGATGCGGTCAAATTCGATGTCGATGACGGCAAGGTACTGCTACCGTTTGTCGCGATCGAGGGCGTCGGGGAAACTGCAGCCCGCGCGTTTGCGGAGGAGTACGCGGCAAAACCGTTTGACACGATCGAGGAGGCGATCAAGCGCGCGAAGCTGAACAAGACAGCGACAGAAGGACTGCGCGGACACGGTGTGTTCGCAGGACTGCCGGAGACCGACCAGCTGAGTATGTTTTTGTAGGGGGCGGCAGAGTGCTGCCCTCATTTTTCTTGTGATGCGGGAAATATCGCTTGTGATATTTCCGGAATATCGACAAATGTAACTTGCAAAGCGCCGGCCATGCATGGCAGGCATGTGCACAAAGGAACCTGCGGGTTTGTTTTGTACACTTTTGCCTAAAATTTATTTTTTCCCTCGAAATTTGTCGAAATTTGTGCTATAATTATGTATAGGAACCGCGCGATGTTTGTACTGCGAAGCTATCATTTCGCGGGTAGAGCACGCGCGTTTTTTCATTGGACGTATGCAAGGGAGAGGAAGAACAGGAAGGCAGAGGCATGTATCAGATCGGTGACATCGTAGTTTATGGAACAGAGGGGATTGCGGAGATCGGAGAAGAAATCGAACGGGAATTTGACGGTCAGAAACTGAAATATCTGGTGCTGCACCCGCTCGAAAAAAAGACGGAAACGGTCTATGTTCCGGTCGGAAACGAGAAGGCGATGAGAAAGCTGCGCAGCATTCTGAGCGAGGAGGAGGCGGAAACGCTGATTGACGCCTTGCCGCAGGAGCGTCCGGACTGGATCAAAAACGACCGGGAACGGCAAAAAGTCTATCGCGACACACTGCTGTTCGGCAGCAGCCGCGAGGTACTCGCCATGGCAAGAGCGCTGTATCTGCATCAGGTCGAGCAGCTCGCGCGCGGCAAGAAGCTGCATGCGTCTGACGAACGCTTCATGCGCGATGCCGAGAAGATGATCTTCGGAGAGCTTGCCTATGTGCTCGGCATTACGCAGGAGGAAGTTTTGCAGCGGCTCGTCCGATTAGAGAAAAGCAGCCAAAAATAAGGACGTCCGCGGTCACGATCGTCGCGCCGACCGGTGTCGCGCACATGATGGAGATCAAGATGCCGAGCGCCGAGGTGATGACGGCGATGATGGCTGCGCAGAGGACGACTTGACGGAAGGTCCGATAGATACGCATCGCGGAAAGCGCCGGGAAGATCATCAGGGCTGAGGTCAGCAGGGCGCCGACCAGATGCATTGCCAGCACGATAATGACAGCGGTGATGACCGCAATGAACAGATTATACAGACCGGTGCGTGCGCCGGTTGCACTTGCGAAGTCTTCGTCAAAGGTAATGGCGAAGATTTTGTTGTAAAAAAGGATGAATAACAGCATCACCAGGACGGACATGGTCACACAGAGCGCGACATCGCTTGTCGTCAGCGTCAGAATCGAGGTGGAGCCGAACAGGGTACTGCAGACGTCGCCGGAGATGTTTGCAGAGGTGCTGAAGCAGCTGAGCAGGAGATAGCCAATCGCCATGGAACCGACAGAAAGCATGGCAAGCGCGGCATCTCCTTTTATTTTTGCGTGTCTGCCGCCTGCCAGCAGCAGACCTGCGCAGAGTACGGTGACCGGCATGACGATGAGCATTTCATTGTTGACGGAGAGGATCGCGGCAATCGCCATAGCGCCGAAGGCAACATGGGAGAGACCGTCGCCGATAAACGAGTAACGTTTCAGCACCAGGGTTACACCGAGAAGCGAGGAGCAGAGCGCGGTCAGGACGCCTGCGATGAAGGCGTAGCGTACAAACGAGTAACTGAAATATTCAGCGATCAGATGAAAGATTTGCATTATTTATAGTACCTCCTTGCTGCGGTACCGCTGCGCTCTGCACGGCTGCAGACGGTTTCTTCTACGAATCTGGAAAGCTCGCCGCGGTCGCGGAAGGCTGTGCGCAGCGGCGTCTTGATATAGTCCTCTTTGGTGCCGAAAAATTGCAGCTTACCGCCCAGATGCAGGACGTGCGTGGCATATTTGACGGACATTTCGACATCGTGGGAAACCATGAGGATGGTCATATGCTTCTCGCGGTTCAGCTCGGCAATGATGTGATACATTTCCTGCATGGCTGCGGGGTCCAATCCGGCAACAGGTTCGTCGAGCAGGAGCATCTTTTGGGCAGCGCAGAGGGCTCTGGCCAGCAGGACGCGCTGCTGCTGGCCGCCGGACAGGTCGCGGTAGCAGCGCTTGGCAAGCTGCGGGATGCCGAGCTCTGCGAAAAGCTGTTTGGCGTATTGCTTCTGCGTCTTGCTGTAAAATGGACGCAGACCGTTTGCGGCGAGGAAGCCGCTGCAGACGATTTCCTCACAGGACGCCGGAAAATCCTTTTGGAAAGCAGTCTGCTGCGGCAGATAGCCGATCTGCCGCGCGGAGAGTCCATCGCCGAAGATGATCTCACCTTCGAGCGGCGGTATGAGTCCGAGCAGGGTTTTGATCAGTGTCGACTTACCGGAGCCGTTCTCGCCGACGATGCACAGATAGTCACCGCGGTTAAGGCGGAAGTTGATATCCGTAGCGACTGCATGCCCTTCATAGCCGAGCGTGAGACCGCTGCAGGTAAGCTGCGGCGCAGGCGGCAGCAGCTGTCCGGCAGACTGCGCACTTTGCTCGGCCTGCGCCTGGACCGCATATTGCGAGGCAGCGGAGCCATACAGATAGGATGTCTCTGTCTGCGGCTGCAGGGTATGTGCCGCTGTCTGCGGCTGAGCCTGTTTTTGTGTGTTTTGTTTCTTCAGCATATATCTTTTACTGTCCTTTCTGCGGCTAGTTCAGCAGGCGCACGAGGGCGTCGTAATTCTGTTCCATGAGGTACAGGTAGGTGACCTCCGCTTCGTTTTGTATCTTGCCTGCCTGTTTCAGCGCGCGGGTCGCCTGCGGCAGGGATTGCATGGAGTACAGGGTCACAACCTGTGTTTCGGGCAGCTTTGCAGCGCGGATGATGGTGTCAGCAAGCGCGGCAGAGCCGCCGTCCAGTGTGACAAGGCGGCTTTTTGGCAGCGCCTTGAGGGCATCTGCGAGGGAGATGATGGTCTCGAAGCTGGCTTCGGTTTCGGCGGAGCAGCCGGGGAAGGCTGCTTCATGCGCGAGTCCGTAGTCATCGCAAAAATACTTGAATGGAAAGCGGTCTGCAAAAATCAGCGTTTTCCCTTTGCTTTGCTGTGTCAATTCGGTGAATTTCCGGTCCAGCGCGTCGAGCTTTTGGATGTAGGCTGACGCGTTGGTTTGGTAGGCCGCGGCAGCAGCAGGGTTTAGGGTGCTGAGCTGCGAAGCGGCCGCAAGGCAGAATTCCCTGGTCATTTTAAGCGAGAGCCAGAGGTGTTCGTCCGTTTCGTCCTCGTGTTCGTGCGCGTCATGGTCATGCGCATCGTGATCGTCATGCTCGCTGTGATTGTGTATATGGTCCGCATGGTCGTGGTCATCGTCCTGCGTATAGGCAGGGAAGCGGTCGGGCTGTGTCTCAAAGAGCTGCATGAGGGACAACACCTGCCTGCGCGGATTCGGATAGGCATCTAGGGCGTCTGCAATCCAGAACTGGGAAGCGCCGCCGGTATAGATCAGCAAGTCGCAATTTGCGATTTTGACCATATCAGCGATCGTCGGCTGGTAGCTGTGCATATCGGCACCGCTGGTATTCAAAAGCTGTACGACAACTTTTTTTGCAGGCTTGTCCTGCGTGGGAGCTGTTTGCGTGCTGTTTGCTTGCGGCTTGTCTGCCTGCGTGTCGGCAGTGTTTGCCGCAGCAGCTGTACCGACGAGATTGCGGAGCCAGTCGTATTCCGGGAAGTCCACACAGAGAACAGTCAGCGTGTCGTTTTGCGGATTAGTCCCGGTCGTTTCTGCACCGGTAGTGTCGATACGCGGTGCGCTGCATGCGGTGAGCAGGCAGAGCAAGAGCAAAGCCAGCAGAGACTGCAGTGCAGACCGCGGCGCGCGCGTGTGTGCTATGTGTGTATGGGAATCTTTGGGTTCGCTGCGCATGCCTTTACCCTGCCTTGCGGTGGATAAAAAAACGCGGCGATGCAGCTTTCCCGGGTGAATCGGATGATTGGAGGTATCGCGCAGCATCTATCTGGTCGTTCCTTTCTTCTTGCAGATTTCGCAGAGACCGAACAGCAGGGTGCGGTCCATATCGAGGTCAAAGCCGGAAACGGCGCGTACCTGGCTGAGCAGGCGGTCGGAGGCTTCGTCACTCATGTGCAGCAGCTTGCCGCAGTCGGTGCATTTGAGATGCATGTGACAGTGACAGTGCTGACCGTCGATGAGCTGGTAGGAGGATTTGCCGCCGCTGCTTTTGGCGAAGCAGGTGACGAGGTTTTCGTCCATGAGCTTTGGCATCAGGCGGTAGAGTGTGCTTTTGCCGGGCGGGCTGGCGATGTCGGGGTCAGCCTGCATGCCGGATGCGATTGCATCGATGGTCAAGGCGCAGTCCTTGTGCTTTTTGAGGAAAGCGAGGAGCTGACTGCGCTGCTCGGTCTGGTAGGTCATAGGAAAATCTGCCTTTCTGCAATGTTTTCTGCATGGAATCTCACACTTTAATTTGAGAATGATTCTCAAATTATGATAATCCTATTATACCGCTGCCTGTCCAAATGTCAAGCAGCGTTTTTTGGACGGGATCGGCTTATTGCCGGAGAAGCGGCGAAGTGGAAGCAGCAGGCGTATTTTTTATGGGTCGCGTTCATATACATGGAGCAGGGAGGGTGATGTGATGGATAAAATCAAATTAGGTATTGTCGGCTATGGCAATCTTGGACGAGGTGTGGAGTGCGCAGCGATGCGCAATGAAGATATGGAAGTGACGGCGATTTATACGCGGCGGGAGCCAAAGGAGGTGCAGATTTTGACGGCGGACGCGCAGGTTTTGCCGATTACGGCGTTGGATACGCAGGCGCTGGATGACAACAGACCGGATGTCCTGCTGCTGTGCGGCGGGAGTGCGGAGGACCTGCCGCGGCAAAGCGCGCGGTATGCGCGGGATTACCATATCGTGGACAGCTATGATAATCACCGCCAGCTTGCGCAGCACATACGCAGGGTCGCGCAGGCTGCTGCGCGGGGCGGGAAGCTGGCGGCAGTTGCGATCGGCTGGGACCCGGGGCTGTTCTCGCTAAATCGCGCGATTGCAGAGATGATATTGCCTTGCGGACAGAACGAGACCTTTTGGGGCAAAGGCATCAGCCAAGGGCATTCCAATGCTCTGCGGCAGGTGAGGGGCGTACGGGACGGCAAGCAGTATACGGTGCCGGTTCCGGCGGCGGTCGCGGCTGCGCGCGGTGAGCGGATCAGTCAGCTTTCGGAAACCGAAAAGCATCTGCGGGAGTGCCATGTTGTCGCAGAGGAGGGTGCAGATCTGAACCGGATTGAGCAGGAAATCATGCACATGCCGGGCTATTTTGAGGGTTATCATACGATGGTGCATTTTATCAGTCAGGAGGAGCTGGCGCTGTATCACCGGGAAAATCCGCACGGCGGGATCGTGCTGCGCAAGGGGCGGACCGGTGTCAATAACGAACACGATGCATTGTATGAGTTCAAGCTCAAGCTTGGCTCCAATCCGGAGTTTACGGCAAATGTCATGGTCAGCTATGCGCGGGCGGTTTATCGGCTGGCGGCAGAGGGCGCGGTCGGCTGCCGCACGATTTTGGATATTCCGGTCGCCTACGCGTTTCCGGGCGAACGCGAAGCGCTGCTGCATACGCTTTTGTAAGCGAAGGCTGCGGACGGAAGCAGCGACCGGAAACTGCGGCTCCGCATGTGCATCATATGAAGCGGACCGCAGCTGCGGATAGAAACGGCAGTCAAAAGATGCTTTTCGGTCCGGCGATCGTACTGCGGCAAACCTTGAGATAGCTGTTTTCGTCAGCGCAAAGGGTCCATTTGATGAGACGGAGCTGCCCGTAGACGAGTTCGATGCAGGTGATGGTATTCGGATGCACGCAGGAGCCGGTGTTAAAGTAGCCCCAGCCCTCACCCTCCGAAAGGGTGAGGGTCGGGCGGTGCGTGTGTCCGGCTGTAAGATAGGTGCGGCGACTGCGCGCCCAGTGCTCCAGGCGCGCGCCGACCGCATTGCGCCGCTTGTAGTTTTTGGCGGCGCTGGTGGGGTCTTTGATACCCGCCAGCTCCAACGGCTTCCAGAGATAACGGACAAGCCAGCGGGCAGCCAGCCAAAGCTGGTTATTCAGCGGATCGACCTGATGCCCGTGCAGCAGGTAAAGACGCCGCCCGCCGACAGGGTCTTCGAGGATCAGCGATTCTGCGGCGGGCGGCAGGAAGCTGTACGTCGTTCCCGAAGCGGGACGGAATCTGGGACTGCTTTTGACGCGGTCATGATTGCCCCAGAGCAGGAACAGCCGTCCGTCGGCTGCAAAATCCGCAAGCTTTGCGAAGATGTCGCCGTGGATCTCGGCAATGTCCGCAATCCTGCGATTTTCCCATAATTCATCACCGTCGCCGAGTTCTATGCAGGTAAACTTCTGCGCATCATAATAGTTGAGAGCCGCTTCGCAGAGCGGCTTGTTGTTCAGGAAGCTGTCGTTTCCGGTGCCGATCCCGCGGTGGCAATCGCTGAACAGCACCAGACGCGGATGATCGGCGAGGCTGAGAAGCCTTGCATCTTGAAACGCGCGATCGATTTGCCTATCGTAAAAGGAATTTGTGAAACCATGCTGCATACCGGATACCCCCTCCCTGCTGACAGCCTATGCAGGCAGGCGGCGGCAGGTGCACAGGCTGCGCAAAATAATAGGAAAACGAAATACCCCCTTGGAGCAGAGGCCAAAGGGGTATTTTCATAAGTAAGGATCTTTCCGATTGGTGATACCAAGCAGATAATCTGTCGAAACATGATGAAAGTTTGCCAGTTTAATCAAAATATCGGTAGGAATATCCAAATCCC
>UQMQ01000097.1 GCA_900542245.1 uncultured Eubacteriales bacterium | reverse complement strand
TGTTCCAAACTCCAAATGCGGACAATAAAAAATCAAGCACTTTGCCTGATTTTTTTCTTTTTTATATGAACATTTATATGTAATTTTCACAGGAACGAGATCTACATCAATGAAATGCGTTTTTATTGATATTTTAGTCACTTTGAACTTTTTTATCATTTTTCTAATTTTTGTAAAAAACGTTTTAATCTTCATACGCATGCCTCCCTTCACACTTTTTGTATCTCTCGTTTTCTCCTGTGTTGCTGGCAGATGCGTGATGGGAGGAATTCAACACATCTTTTTTTAAAGTACCACTTTTTGTTTTCTGTGTCAATACAAAAACCGCAAAGCCGGGCATTTCTGCCCGGCGTGGTTAATGATTCATATGTTCCAGGTCGTCAATCCTATGGTTCGCGACCTTGCCTCGTTCTTCTAGGACGTCCAGTCTTTTTTCTACGATGAACGTCCGCTCGACGACCTTATTGTGCTTTTCGACGCGTTTCGTAAGTTCCTCCAGCTTATAGGATATCATGCCGACAGCTTCTTGTTGTTTTTGATCAGTCTGCCTCATCTGATAGTGGTTGCTGATCATACAGACTGCTAGCGTCGTAAACCCAGTGATCAGTGCGGTAATAATGGCATCACTCATGACCGACCTCTTTCTTTACCTGCTCATAGACGCACTCGATGATTTTGTCCAATTCTTCTGCGGATATGTCGATCTTCAGGCTCTGCAGCTTCTCTGAAACAAATCGCAGTACTTCTTCTTTCTTCTTCTCTCCGGTTTCCGACTGCAGCCATTGTTTAGCCCAACGGACGGAAACCTCTGTCCAATACAGAATCGTCTCCTGTGTTTCTTGGCTCATCTCAGCCTTTGCGATCTTCCACTTTGCGTTTACGAACGGCACGATCACGCCCGTGATGACGATGCTGCATACCCCGATAATGACTTCTGCCCAGTTGATTTCCATACTACTCATCCTTTCCTTTTACCTTTATCCCTGCTAATAGTGCCAGTTCGACAGTCCATGCCCCGAACCATGCAACGGTCAGCGCATCCGGAACCATCTTGTCTTTTGCCGACAAAATCAGTACTGCAATCGTGTACCAGATGATATTGATCATTGCGGCAATCACGAACTTTGTTCTTTTCTTCATTTTCATTGCTTCAGCTCCTTGAACGGCATATTGATTTGCTTGCCTGATCTCGAATCCCAGTGATAAAACGCCTTGGAATACGAAATGCCGCTTCCGATATGGACGCCCCAGGTGTACAGTCCGGCTTCGCCGACTACGTCATGTGCCGCGCAGATCTCTTTCCACTTGGTCGCATACTTGATGAACTTCTCTTTTGTGATCTCGATGCTTGTGTTCCAGTCTGTGGCGGTGCCCTTGACGTGCGACGATGTCGGCACGCCTCCGACTTTTTTGTTGTAGGCAGGGGTCCGGTACCACGCATGCACCTCCATCGGTCTGCCTAACCACGTCCGGAACTCTTCCAGCAGCTGCGCATGCAGCAGCGCTGCCGCATCGATCGGTATCGTTCCAGTCTGATTTTTGCCGTAGTCTGCGAATGTAAAATGATCGGTCAGCTTGTCTCCTGACACCTTGATTTTTGCCATTGTTTCTCTCCTTTCTTTTTTTTGAAATAAAAACGCTAGGATTCTGTCAGTTTCCTAGCGTTTTTTTCGTTTTTTATACTTCTTTCCAGCCTTGCGGATACGCTTCAGGCGACCACACATTGTTATCAATCAGTGATTCGTAAGTCTTACCTTTATATGTCACCTTATCACCCTTCATGTATGGGTTGGTGCTCTCCGGCTGTTCCCATTCCGGAATTACCGACGGTGTAGGAATCAGCACTTTCGCCCACAGGCTCGGCGCGTCTGTCGGCGTCCACGATGCTTGCGCGGTGTGATTCTGCAGGCATTTATACAGAACTCCATCGTAACGCACCCTATCTCCTTTTTTGTAAACTGCGGTTTCATTCCATAACGGGTACAGTTCTTTTCCGGCCAATGCCGTCTGGTCGTCTGCGGTCAGTCTAGCTGACCGTAAGAATGTTACAAATTCTTCTCGTGTCATGCGTTCACCTCCGCCAGTATGCTGTCTATAACGGACTGTTCGTCCGTCCGTGGGATAACCACTTCTGTGCCGTTTCGGTAGAATTTCCCGTCAATATATGTATCTCCGATTTGCACCGGTAAATCGTTCGTCGATACCGCCGCCGGGAAATCGCCGCTGCTCATAGGGTGCAGCCATACGATGTTTTCCACAACTCCGTTTACTATCAATGCGTAGTTCATTATGAATACCTCCCTCTCAGAATAATGATGCCGGAGCCACCAGCGCCGCCATTACTGCCACTTCCACCGTTTGATGATGACCCAATGTATGCGTAGCCGCCACCGCCGCCGCCACCACTGCCGGTGTTTGCGGTACCCGGCTGCCCATCCTTGTATTGATCTTGACCGCCAATTCCGCCGCCGCCGCCACCGCCAGCGCCATAGATACTGGTGGATCCATGTGCGACAATATAGGCACTTGAACCGCTAGAACCGTCAGCCCCACCGTCGCCGCCGCGAGCTAGGTTGTTGTAGCGATCATCGGCACCTTCGTCTGAATCGCCGCCGCCACCGCCGCCGCCAGCATATAACGTTCCGGACGGTTCTCCGAACGCTCTAGTAGTTGTTTTTTGACCCGTTCCGGGCGCTCCGCTGTATTGTAGTTCCGTTCCGCCCCAGTTGCTTCTTCCGGCAGCTCCTCCGCCCGATCCGCCATTTCCGCCATCTAAACCTTTGCTTCCCTTTCCACCCTCAGCAGAAAACCCCATGATGCTGCTTCTTCCGCCATCTCCTCCCTCTTTTCCATAGTCCATGGATACGTTAGCCCTGCCAGCACGTCCACCTGCGCCAACTATAACTTCGCACGCTGTTTTGGTCTGAAGTTTCACATTCAATTTAGCTAACGTATAACCACCGCCGCCGCCGCCGACTGCTCCGCCTTTACTGCCACCAGCACCTCCACCGCCGCCGCCAACAACGAACACATCGTTGTACGGCGTTACAACTTCGTCAATTATTAGGATCCCGCTTGTTAACAGTTTTAATTCCCATGCCATGCCCCCAGTTTTTTTGTCAATCTCAGTTTTGAAATTGTACGTTCCTGTGTAACTGAACATGATCGGCTGACCTGTACTGCTGATTCTGATGTAGAAGAATCCGTCCGTATGAACGCCGCCGTTCGGGTACTCTGCTTCGTCGTCGCTCGTTGCAAAGCAGATAAATTCACCGTTCGCCTTCGTCAATTTTGACCATATATATTTTCCCTGTTTTTTCATCGGGATCGTCAGAATGTTCTTCAGTGATTCCAGCGATTGATTGTGCCACTGAATGATTTTTTTGTTTGACATTTAATCATCCCCCCCATCCTAAATGCAGCCGAATGGCGATAATCCATACTTGTTGCTCAATGTGTTTGTAATTGCAGCCCCCGCCGAACTGACGGCACAAAATGTATTCGCATAGTTCGTTTTCGGACTACGTGTCCACCAGTTTTGGGCCGATCCTGTATCGCCCATCTTTTTGATTCTGTTCGCTTCTGTTTGATAGTATGCGAACTGCGTGAGGGCGTTTGCCTCTGCCGGTCGTGAGTATGTGTTTTTACCAAAAATTTCTTTTTCCGCTGCCAACGCAAACCAGTCCTTCGATTCTATTAGCGTGTCGGAATTGCACAGCGATACCGTTTTGTTGACGTGCTGTTTGAATATCGGACGAAGCGTGTGCGGAATTGCATTCCTAAATTCTTGGTTGCACCATATTCTTCTTTCGGAATCCTCCCAGTTACGGGCTCTGTCAATTATTGGCTCTATGGCTCCTGCTTCTTTGAGATTATTTTTGATTCCAACGATAAAATTACATTCTTCTCCGTTTGTAAGCGTTTTTCCGCCCCGGTGCAGCAGCACCATCGTAACCTCTTGTGCGACGTGGGCTTCTCCGACTCCTGTCGATCCCATTTCATGTAGCTGAACCGCTCGTTCGTCGCCCACAGTCCAGTAGTCAGATAGGTTGATGGTTCCAGCATCAGCCGCTGCGACCATTGCGCAGACCTCTTCATCTGTGCCCCCAGACCATGTGATCGTTGCGTAATTGTATACTTTTACGGTGATTGTCGTTGTTTTTGTTGTCCCGTTTTTTGTATAGGATATCGTCACAGTCTGATTCCCTGCAGCGTTCAATGTCTGCGGTGAACAGGTGAATCCGGTTACTGCTTCCTTCAGCCCTGCTTCGTAAATCGCTGAAACAACCATGCCGGATGTGTTAAAATTCTCGCCGACATTGTAGGTTGTCTTGGTTGGCATGGTCGTGACTTCGATGTTTGTGAATGCCGAATGGGCGCGTTTGTACCAAAATCCGTTTTTCGTCCCACCGTCCGGGTATGTGTTTTGGTTTTCATCGTGCACATAATCTAGCAGATCGCCGTTCTGCGCAGTGTATTTTCCCCATGTGTAAATTCCGTTTGCAGCCTGCATGATATCTGCGATGTAACCAGCCAGTGATTCAATGTCTATTTTTTGGGTGGCCAAATCTGCGTCTAGGCTTTCTCCGGTGCCAGTTCTGAACCATGCCATCATCTCACCTCCACTCGGATATTGATCGTAACTGTTTGCGCCTCAAACGTCATTGTGATTTTTCCGGCTGCGACATCGACCGCGGTCGGACTGACGCCGTATTTGTCGGTATAGATGTCGATGATGGAACTTGTTTTGATTGCGGCGTTTGACAGTGCTAGGCTTGTCGCTTTTGCCGCCAGCGTTCCGGTCAGGACGGTAGGCTTGTCTGCTTTTTTGCCTAACGCCGTGTTTGTGTCTTCCGGCATATTGCTCACCTTGTTTTTGTCGGTGTCTGTATAATCATTCTTGGATAGGTCTTTGCCATCAACCTTTTTGACTGAATTATCTGTCGCATCCTTCAGTTCACCGAACTTGGCGTCAAATTCGGTTTTTGATACGTAGATTCCGGTCGCGATTTCAACAGTAACGGTCGCGTCATTGCCCATGTAGGACAGAATGTCTAGCTGCCGCTCGACTGCTGTCCCGGTGCTGTACGCAGGAATCAATTCCGCGTTTGCACCCGCATTACCGTAAGAGTATAGCGTCTCTTCGGTTTCGGTCCCGTCCGGTCGTTCAACTTTGGCATATAGTGCCAGTTCCCGGTAATAAAATGCGGCGGTCACATCTTTGTTTGTGAACACGCCGCCAAAGACATAGTCGCCGCCGGACATTTTTTCTGATTTGTTCAGCTGGATCGACTGAACCGGTTCTGCTACAGCTGTCACGGTCTTGGTGGTTTTTCCTGTAGGTAGATACCCGGACCCCACAACGATCCTTGTAGGAACGAATGATCCGCCAGCCTGCATCTCAGCCCACAGCTGCCTGCCGACATCTGTTATGTTGTTGTCAAAAAAGACACTCATGCTTTTCTCCCTCCTTCTTAACCTTAGCTCGGTGCTTTTCCCAGCCGGATCGTCTCGAAACTTGCTTCGTGGTACGCCACGCCTGCATGCAGCTTCATTTGTCCTGTCAGCGAAATGGTGATCCCGTCCAGATGCGAGCTTGCGCGTTTGACTTTGTCCAGTATGTTCAAAAACTCCTTTAGGTTTTCGTTTGTAACCGTTGGATTTGCACTGAATACTTTGAAATGGCCGGGATCCCCCTCGTATTCGAACCACTCGACGATGTAGCCGTCCCCAAAATAGGTGTTGATGATGCGTTCCACTGCCCATTTTGTGCCCAGTTTTCGGCTCATCCTTTCGCTGTCCTTGATTAGCTGGCGTTTGATATTTATGCTAGCTGATTCCTGATACCAGTCAATGTTCAATTCCCATGCCAGTTCGTCCAGTTCCTTTTCGCTTAGATTGTCGATACTATCCCACGTCGACAATGTCCCGATGGTTGCTTCCAACCGCTGCACAACTTCATTAACGCCGCCGGATAACCCTGTGTTTGCTTTATCTTCACGCATAAACTGCGGCAGCAGCTTTATGAATTCAATGTCTCTTAGTCTCATCTCATCACCACCTGTCTATGTCACAACCTCGTGAGATACGGTAACTGCGCCGCTGAACTTCGCAACCTTTTTCTTTGACAGCGATGTGAATACTGGCTCTGTTACCTCTACGCGATCAACAGCTGATGTTCCGTCTGCAGGCGCCAGAATCAGCTTTCTTAAATAATCCGGATTGATGTCCCGCCCAAGTGCGCCTGTCTGCCATTCGTTAAAGAGCTCAATCGCGCCACCGCCCGCCTCGACCGTTTGCACCGCCCGCGCTTCGTTTTCCAGTGTGCAGTAATACTTGATGTTGATGCTGTACGTTTCCTGTGTCGGTGCCTTGACGGTCACGACATCGGTCATTGGACGTACGTCATCCGGGAATGCCGCTTGTATTTCCGCGATCTCCTTGGCTGTTGGAATCTTGCCACCTTTCATCAGTGCGTAGATATCGATGACATTTCCGCTCGGACTGTCGATTTCGACGTCGATGATGTTCGGATTCGCTGACAACGCGAAATAGCGGTATGCTGCGGCCGGACCCGCTACAGAGTAAGCCGCCGTTGCCAGCTTGATACGCTCCCGGTACCGATCATCGCCAGTTCCGTCATCCTCCCATGGGTACGGTTCGCCGTTGTCACCGCCGCCGGTGCCGTTTAGATTACTGACCGTCGCAATGTATGGAATCAGATCGACGATGACATTCACCTGACCCGCGGCAAGCCCATTGTATTCCTCGCCGGTTGTCGTGCAGGTCGCCCTTACATCAACGTACAGATCTCCAGCCTGCAGGACTGCTGCAGTATCCGTTGCAAAATAGACGCTGCCGTCCGGTGTGATTCGTGTACCATCTGGGATCACAATATTGCTGGATTGTGCTGCCGCCACGCTGAAACGGAACACGTCGCTGGCAGCTGATGGCTCCAGTCGGTTCGTGTTGCGCATCTCTCCGATCGCATCCAGCACATAGCCGCGTGCATGGCGCAGTGTCCGTTGCTGCGCCGCATCATTTAGGTCGTTATACACTGCAACTAGCACCATGACCAACGCTTCTGCGAATATTCGACGCTCATCACCTGGATACAGTGGCTCATTCACCTCGTCCATCAAGCTGTCGATCACACTGTTGTAGATGCTTTGTGCGTCTGTAGTCACGAAATCATATTTTTCTGCCATTCCTATCACCTCCTTGCTTATTCCTCTTCATCGTCTGCAGCATCGGAAACCTGGATTTCGATAGAAAAACTGCCGTCATCATCGATGGCTGCTTCAACAGTAGTGTCATCAGCATTGATACGCGGTTCGTATGTCTCGATGTTCCAAATGACTTCTTGTTCCAAATCCTGCGCAGCAGTTTCTGCCGGGCTGTCGACTATTCGTGCATCGATCCCTCGCACACGATCAAACGGAATCTCGCCGCGCACGATTTTCGTGAGATTCTCTGCACACCTTAGCGCTTCGCCATTTCCATTTTTTTTCATGACTTTCTCTTCTTTCTTCCTGTTCCGTATGGGCTTTTCAGTTTTTTGTCAGTCTTGCTTGCCTTGGCGCTTTTGGCCTGCGACTTGCTGCCCTTGTTTTTTGATTTCGACTTGCTGCTGGTTCCTTTTTTAGATTTACTTTTCTTCGTTGGTAAAACCTCGCGAAAATGCAGCGTGACGACCGCCTGTATCGTCCTGCCTTTGTTATCCAGCAGGACATCGGATACGTCAGCGCTGATCAGCTGAAATTTGTGTGTCCCGTATTTCGTCTTGCCGATATACAGATAATCCTTTTTCCCTACCAGCGCTCGCCAACCGGTAAAGTCGTTTCTGGGCGTCGCGCCTGCCGCCGCGAGGTATTTTACCGAAAAAGCCGGCTCCTCCGGCTCGCGCCCCCTGGTATTCGTCTTTTTTGTGCCGCTGGTGTCGTCATTGGTGTCTGATTTTAGCTTATAAGACGTCGAGAATCCGCTAATAGTCATCACTTTACTTGGTGTGATTTCAAACGTTTTGTTGTACCATCTTGCTTGTGTCGCCATGATATGCGCACCCTCCTTTTATCAGTCAGTATTATTAGACCGGACCACTCGTCTTGTCTGCACCGCTTGACGTACCTCCATGCGTATAATTGTGCTTGTGCCCGTTCAGGCTTGCAACGCTGCTCGTTTGCACATCATCTGCGATCACCTTTTCAGTGACTTCAATTTTGCCTTTTACCTTGTGGCTCCACGTCCCATCCATCTTGGCGAGAACCAGCCCGGTGTTGTCATCAAACATCGCATAGACGACTTCGTCTCCGACTTTGATGAAATCAACCAGCATTTCAGATACAGCAAGAAGCGTCGTGACTGACGATTTTGACGTCGCAGGGACCACCTCCGCTTTGCTTCCGCCGTCTTTTATGGCTGATATAACGCCTTTATCAATCATCTAGTAGCCTCCTTCCAATGGCTTTCTGAAAAATAACTTACTTAGACCCCTGCCGTAGTCGTTGCGCACATGCGTCAGAAAAACGTCCCCATCCCACGATGGTGCGCGTTCATTCTCGATTTTCGCCATGCTTGCAGCCGCATACCCCGTCAAGATGGTGCTGTAAACATAACCGGTGTACGCGCTCTTGTTTGCCTTTCTCAGCAGGCTCTTTGCGTATCTGTCAGCTTCTTTATTGCTATTGATGGAAAAGTCCAATATGGGAACAAAAACTCTTTCAGCGCCATTCTGCGCCTTGTACGAACCCTTGTATTTGCCTTGTTCGATTTTGCACGCTCCATACAGCTCGCCGCTCTGATCACTGTACCGATAGTCACTATCCGGACCGACGTAAATCGACTCATCTGCGGTCTGTTCCTCCATGTATTGTTGAGAATACATGACGAGTTTTCCATCATAAACAAGAAAAGCACACCCTTCTAGGGTGCACCGTTGATGCAGGAACGAAAAATCACTCTCATTTTGCTGCAGCAAATAGTCGTA
>UQMQ01000096.1 GCA_900542245.1 uncultured Eubacteriales bacterium | reverse complement strand
CCTTGCGAAGCGGCGCTCATAGGTGAGCGCCATGTGCGCATAGAAATCTCTGATTTCGTTATGCGCACTTTTGTCCTTCTCTATTCAGCGTCCTTACCTTCGGCTCTGAGTCTTTGGATAACCTCATCGATTCTGTGGACGACTTTGACGAAATCCTCTTCCTTGTAGCCTCTGGTAGTCATCGGGGCGGTACCGATACGCACGCCGGAGGTCTCCTTCGGGGTACGCTTTTCACAAGGAACGCAGTTCTTATTCAGCGTAATGCCGACCTTGTCACACTCCTCCTGCAGGACTCTGCCGCTGAATGGTTCATCGGAGAGGTCCAGCAAGATCAGGTGGTTATCTGTGCCGCCGGTTACGATCTTGTAGCCCAGTTTGATGAACTCGTCGGATAATGCCTTGCAGTTCTTAACGACCTGATGTACATATTCCTTGTATTCCGGCTGCAGCGCTTCTTCCGCACAGACAGCCTTACCGGCGATGACATGCTCCAGCGGACCGCCCTGTGCATAAGGGAACACCGCGCTGTCGATCTTTTTAGCCAGCTCCGGTCTTGCGAAGATCAAACCGCCGCGCGGACCTCTGAGCGTCTTGTGCGTCGTGGTTGTAATGATATCCGCATGCCCAAACGGAGACGGATGCGCGCCGCCGGCGACCAGTCCCGCGATATGCGCCATATCGACAACAAAGTAAGCGCCGACCTCCTTCGCGATCTCCGCGAACGCCGCAAAATCAATCGTTCTGGAATAAGCAGAAGCGCCGGTCAGGATCATCTGCGGTCTGCACGCCAGTGCTTTTTTACGCACATCCTGCATATCGATGTAGCCTCTTTCGTCTACATCGTAGAATACCATATTGTATAATTTACCGCTGAAGTTGACAGACGATCCATGTGTCAAATGTCCGCCATTATCCAGACTCAAGGAAAGGATCGTATCTCCCGGCTGCAAAATCGCCTTGTACGCCGCGAAATTCGCCTGAGAACCACTGTGCGGCTGTACATTGACGTGGTAGTCGGTGTCGAATACCTTTCTCCACATATCACAGCAATATTCCTCGAGCTCATCTACAAACTCTGTTCCGCCATAGTAACGGCTCGTATTACCGGAGGTACGCACGTAAGGATAGCCCTCCGCGTATTTCCACGAGAGACAACTGCCGCACGCCGCGAGAACCGCCTCTGAGCAGTAGTTTTCGGAAGCGATGAGCTCCACGTTGTTTTTTTGACGGTTATATTCCTTTTCGATCAGTCCGCCCACGATCGGTGATGTCTTTTTGATAAACTCAAAATTATCGACATTGTAAGTGCTGTTGTCTTTTCCGTTCACATCGAACATGTTTGTTTCCCTCCAATTTTCTATTTGCCGCTCTGCTCGTGTCTGCATCCCATCAGTTGACAGACTGCATTGCATAATAAAAATATTTTATCACAAAACAAATCGCCCCGCAAGACGCAAAATGTCCTGCTGAGGCGATTTCACAAAGCAGACGGGGGATTTGCCCCCCTACGCTTCTTCCAGTTTGACGATGGAGACCTCAAACGCCTTGCGCACCTCGGCGCTGCCGTCGTCCAGCTTCTTTTTGTACTCTCTGCTCTGCAGTCTGCCCTCCAGCATCAGCTTCGTACCGACATCGAGGCTCTCTGCATACGCGGCGTTCCTACCCCAAGCAATGCAAGGGATATAGTCGGACTTATTGTACATGCGGTTGACCGCCAGCATCAGGTCGCAAATCTCCCTGCCCATCGGCGAAGTCCGGCGTAGCGGCGGCTTGCAGAGGAACCCCTCCAGATAAATATAGTTTTCGTTATAACCGAAATTTTCACTGAAGAAAATCTCTTTTGCGAATACTACGACATGCAGTTTGTTCCGGCTCTCCACGACCTCATTGTACGTCCTGATCTGTCCCTTGATCTCCACGAAGTCCTTCACCCGCGGCGTGTGGTCGAAAATCAGCCGTTCGGAGATCATGATATTGATCTCATCGATATAACCGCTGCGGCGCTCGATGCCAAGCACGAATGTATAAAAAATCTCACCATATGTCTTATGGCTGAATTCCAGGTCCGAAAGCACGACCCCGCAAAGTTCCGCTACATTACTTTCCATCTTTTCCTCCCGCTCGTTTCCATGTTTCTACATTCTATTGCGAGCGTGAAAAAAATATGCAAACTGTTTTTATTATACCTAGAACAGACCGGTGATGACGCCGTTTTCGTCAACGTCGATCTTCTCGGCTGCCGGAATTTTCGGCAGACCCGGCATGGTCATGATGTCGCCGGTTCTGGCAACAACGAAGCCCGCGCCGGAGCAGACCTTGACGTCCTTGATGGTGATTTGGAAGCCTCTCGGTGCGCCCAGCAGCGTCGGATCGTCCGAAAAGCTGTACTGCGTCTTTGCCATGCAGACAGGCAGCTTGCCGAATCCGAGTCCTTCGATGGTCTCAAGCTGCTTTTTCGCAGCGGTGGTAAAGATCACGCCGTCGGCGCGATAGATTTTAGATGCGACCGCTTCGATCTTATCTTTGAGGGATAGGTCATCTTCATAGACAAAGTGGAAATTGTTCTCTCCTTCGACCAGACGCAGCACTTCCTCCGCCAGCTCGATGCCGCCGGCACCGCCTTTGCCCCATACTTCGGAGAGCGCCACGTTGACGCCGAGCTCTTTGCATTTTTCTCTGACCAGCGCAAGCTCCGCCTCGGTATCGGTCGGGAAGCGGTTAATCGCGACAACACATGGGAGACCAAAATTGCGCGTGACATTTTCGACATGCTGCAGCAGGTTCGGCAGACCCTTAGCCAGTGCCTCGAGATTTTCGTGGTTTAGATTTTCCTTGGCAACGCCGCCATGATATTTCAGCGCTCTGACCGTCGCGACAACGACCGCCGCCGACGGGTGCAGACCCGCCTTGCGGCATTTGATATCAACGAATTTTTCAGCGCCCAGATCTGCCGCAAATCCGGCCTCTGTGACCACGATGTCTGCCAGTTTGAGCGCCATTCTGGTCGCCATGATGGAATTGCAGCCATGGGCGATATTTGCGAACGGTCCGCCATGGATGAATGCCGGTGTATGCTCCAGCGTCTGTGCCAGATTCGGTTTGAGCGCGTCTTTCAGGACTGCAGCGACTGCACCCTGAATCTTCAGATCCGCGACAGTCACCGGTTTATCATCATAGGTATAGCCGACGATGATGGCTGCCACCTTATCCTTCAAATCCAAAATATCCTTGGACAGGCACAAAATCGCCATGATCTCACTGGCAACTGTGATCTCAAAACCGTCCTCGCGCGGTACGCCCTGTGTGCGGCCGCCAAGACCATCGACGATCTCACGGAGCTGTCTGTCGTTCATATCAACGACACGCTTCCAAGTAATCTTTTTGACATCGATGCCGAGACGGTTGCCCTGCTGCATATGATTGTCCAGACAGGCTGCAATCAGATTGTTGGCAATGCCGATCGCGTGCATATCGCCGGTGAAGTGCAGATTGATGTCCTCCATCGGTACGACCTGTGCGTAGCCGCCGCCAGCCGCGCCGCCCTTAATGCCGAATACCGGACCGAGAGATGGTTCGCGCAGCGCCGCGAAAACATTCTTACCCAGCTTGTGCAGCGCATCCGCCAGTCCGACAGTTGTCGTCGTCTTGCCCTCGCCCGCAGGGGTCGGCGAGATCGCAGTCACCAGCACCAGCTTGCCGTCCGGCACGTCAGCCTTGTCCTTTAACAGTTTGTAATCAATTTTTGCCTTGTACTTGCCGTACAGCTCCAGATACTGTTCATCAATGCCTGCCTGTGCCGCAAGCGCACTGATGTTTGTCATAGCTGTTTCTTGTGCAATCTGAATGTCGCTCTTGAATTCCATTTTTTACTCCTATTCTCTTCTCATGGTGGCAACTGATTCTTTTTATTTTAAATTTTTCAAAAAACTTCTTCTATGAATCGGGGTCATCCCCTGTGCCTGCAGTCCCTCATAATGCGCCTTGGTGCCGTAGCCCTTGTTCTTCGCGAAGGCATAGCCAGGATAGATGCTGTCGTACTCGATCATCATCCGGTCTCTGGTTACCTTGGCAAGAATGGAGGCTGCCGCAATGGAAAGGCTCGCGCCATCGCCTTTGACAATACCGGTCTGTGGAATCGCAACTTCGCGCAGGGTCAGCGCATCGATGAGAATATGGTCGATACCGCAGCCCGTCTTTGCACGCAAAGCCTGCTCTGCTTCTAGGATAGCACATCGCATGGCCTCTTTGGTAGCTTCCAAAATATTGATTTCGTCAATGCTTGCGTTATCCTGCATGCCGATACCACAGGCAAGCGCCTCGGACAGAATCGCTTCATAAAGCTGCTCCCGCTTCTTTTCAGAGAGCTTTTTGGAATCATCCACACCCAGAACGTCAAAATCTTCTGGCAGAATCACGCAAGCCGCCACGACCGGACCTGCCAGCGGACCGCGTCCGACCTCATCGACACCTGCGATATAGCGCTTGCCTGCCGCGCGCAGGTCCCGCTCATAGATCTGCATAGTCTGCAGCTTTTCTCTGAGAAACTGCTCTCTCTCCTGCTTTGTCATGCCTGCACCTTTTCCAATGTGATATTGCCGATCTTGCCGCCGCGGAACTCGTCCAGAACGGTACGAGCACAGCGCTCATAGTCGATACGCTTACCCGGCAGGATGAACCCCCGTTTGGCAGCGATGGCCTCCATGTTCACCAGTGCATCCCCGTCCAGTTCATCCAGCTTATAGCGTTCCCTGAGCAGCTGCGGATAGTCTCGCTGCAGTACCTTGATCAGTTCGAGCGCCAGACTCGCGGTGTCCAGTATTTCATCCTTGATGGAGCCGCAAAAGGCTAGATTTAAGCCCACCTGCGGATCTTCAAATTTCGGCCACAAAATACCCGGGGTATCTAAAAGCTGCATCCCGTTTTCCAGCCCCAGCCACTGCTTGCCCTTGGTAACACCGGGGCGATCTCCGGTCTTGGCGCTCTTTTTCCCGGTCATACGGTTGATGAGGGAGGACTTGCCGACATTCGGCACACCGACGATCATCATGCGCAGGGATTTTTTGCGGAGCTGTCCTTCGTTTTTTTCGTCCTGCAGACGGCTGAGCAGCTTGTAAAGCTGACCCACACCGATTCCGGTCATACAGTTCATGGTCAGGACCAAATTGCCTTGTTTTTTGAAGGTCTCTGCCCATGCCTCATTTGCCTTTGGATCGGAAAGATCGCTTTTGTTGAGAATGATCAGACGTCTTTTGCTTTTGACAAGCTCATCTATGATTGGATTCCTGCTGGAAACGGGAATACGGGCATCGATCACTTCTATCACGATATCGACCATTTTCAGATTCTCCGCGATCAGCTCTCTGGTCTTTTTCATATGCCCCGGATACCAGTTGATATGTTCCATCATGCTTTTCTCCCCCTTCATGGCTCTAAGATAAAAAAAGGGAATCGCAAAGATTCCCCTCCAAAACTATTCTTTCGTTTTAATTTTTGCAGCCTTACCTGTTCTTTCACGCATGTAGTTCAGTTTCGCTCTTCTTACCGCGCCTCTTCTTACGACTTCGATCTTTTCGATCTTCGGTGAGTGCAGTGGGAAAGTCTTTTCCACACCGATGCCGGAAGAAAGCTTTCTGACTGTGAAAGTTTCGCTGATGCCGCCGTTTTGTCTTTTCAGAACAAAGCCTTCAAACACCTGAATTCTTTCTCTGTTTCCTTCTTTAATTTTGATGTGAACCTTGACAGTGTCACCCACACCAAAAGCAGGGATTTCAGTTTTTTCGTATTCCTGAGTAATTGATTTCATTAAATCCATGTTCATTCCTCCTTCCCTCCAAGACGTTCGTGGCTCCGTCGCGGTATCCTGCCGCGGCGCGAGAGTTGTCCAGAGGACCGCCCGTAGTAACTGTTATAGTTTAGCACATCTTGCTTTTCCATGCAAGCTTTTTTTGCTCAAATTCATAAAATGTTCTAATTTGCTATCCGTTTTTACAGCCGAATGGCTTTAGATACGATTTTGGAGACCGTTCCCGCTGCAAGGCAGTTTACGATGGCTTCCACCAGACCGTTTACGCCGACAAATGCTACAAAAAATACCCACAAGCCGTCGGTCGGCAGTGCCCAGCTGTTCATGGTAGACAGGAACGTTCCATCAAACCAGAAGAAAATCACAATGCAGAGAATAAAGAAGATCGTATTCAACAACGCCGTTGCAAGTGAAGCGATAAAATAGGACGCGGTTTTCATATTTTCTTTCTTATGCAATGCCTGAAAAATCAAGCCGGAAAGCCAGCCGCATAAGATACGCGGTACCATACAGGTGATAAATGTGGTGATCGGATTCAAGCTCAGAAGCAGCGCACCGAACGGCGAAGCTCCAAAGCATTGAATGAAGCTGGTCAGTCCGAAGAGTCCGCCGAGAATCGCTCCGCATACCGGTCCCAAAAGAATCGCACCAATCGCGACCGGAAGCACCATGAAGGTGATTTCGATAGCGCCGACTTTCAAATAGCCGAGTGGCGTGTACGCGAAGATCAACATGATTGCAACAAGTATCGCCAATTGTACCATCTGCTGCGTGCGTGAGCTAAGATTTTTTTCCATTTCAAAAACTCCTTTTCCGCTGTTGCCCCGCCTGTGCGGGTGCAACGCTTTTGTAATAATAATATATTCTGAACCGCAGGACAAGCCGCTCTTTGCTCAGCCCGCGGGTTCATTCCTCAGAAACTGTTTACATGAACCGCTTCTCCGAAAATGCAAACAGCTGTATTGATTTATGCGCGCGGATGCGTTTTGTCGTAAACGTCTTTGATCCGATTTTTGACCACCGCCAGGTACGCCTGTGTTGCCGAAATATCCTCATGCCCCATGAGCTCTTGCAGCGACTTGACATCTGCACCGTTCTGCAGCATGTGCACCGCAAAAGAATTGCGGATGGCCTGCGGGGTCAACGGAATGTCGAAGCCCGCTGTCTCACCGTATTCCTTCAGGATCTTCCAAAGGCCCTGTCTGGTAAACGGCTTACCAGCATAATTCAGGAACAGCATTTCGCTCTCCTGCCCTTTTAACAACAACGCTCTGACTTCGGCTATGTAGGTATCCATCGCCCGTCTGCAGGGTCTGCCGATGGGAATGATGCGCGCGCTGCCATGCGTTCCGGCGCATTTGACGAAACCCATGCGTACGTTAATGTCATCCAGCTGCATTTCAATCAGCTCGCTGGCGCGAATACCTGTCGCGTACAACAGCTCCAGAATCGCGCGGTCACGCTTGCCCTTGGTCGTATCGTCCGGCAGCTCCAAAAGCTGCTCGATCTCCTCCGGCATCAGATATTGAATCTCTTTTTTCTCGACACGCGGTGATTTGATCGCTTCCGTCGGGTTTTCCGCGATTGCATGGATGCGCAGCAGATATTGATAATAGGTCCTTAGCGATGCCAGCTTGCGGTTGACCGTCGACTTGGAACGTCCGCCGGTCTTGAGCTCCATCAGATAAGCCAGCACATCCGTACTGCTGACGTCCGCCGGATCTGTGATGCCCCTGGCTGCCGCAAAGGTTGTAAAATGCTTCAGGTCACGCAGATATGCCTGCCTTGTATTTTCTGTCATTTTCTTTTCAGTTGTTAAATACGCGGCATATGTTTCCAAAATCATCCTCGGTTTCCCTTCTTTTCCTTTTCTCCTTTGCATCTAAGCTATTCAAGTATAATACCCCTGTCCAAAAATTTCAATGGGAAAAAGTATTTTTTCATTTCTTTCCATATAATTCCTTCTATACAAAAGTAAATCCGGCTTCTGTCTGAGTTTTCCTCAAATAAAAGTCGGATTTATCATTCACACTATACGCCAGCAAATCCAAAAAGGATGCCGATGACCGCGGAGAAAACAATAAAATATACCGGGTGAAGTCCCTTTGTCTTCTTTATATACCGCGTCAGCACCAACAGCAGCGCCGCAAGGGCGACAGCCTTCCACTGAAACAAATCGGCTACGGCATTTGTCTGATGAAATAAGTCTACGTTTAAGAGGGATATTTTTACAACCAAGACGCCGGCTGCTGTAATCAACCCCACAGAAGCAGGTCGTAATCCGTAAAACGCGCCTTCCACATAGATATTATTGCGAAATTTATCTAAGATCGCAGTGATGAGCAAAACCAGCGCAATGCCGGGAACGATAATCCCAACACTCGCTACCAGCGCGCCCGGAATGCCTGCAGTTGTATAGCCGACATAAGTAGCCATGTTGATTCCGATCGGACCCGGCGTGGATTCAGAAACCGCAAGCATATCTGCGATCTGTGCGTAATCAAACCAACCGGTCTTATCTGCCATATCATATAAGAATGGTAAAGTCGCCATTCCGCCGCCAACAGAAAACAATCCAATTTTGAAGAATTCAAAAAACAGGCGAAGTAATATCATTTTGCCTTCCTCCTTCCTGCAATCTGAATGAGTATTCCTAAAATACCGGAACCAACCACAAAAAGAATCGGGCTTATATCTATAAAATACGACCCTACTGCAACAAGCAGGAAAATCGCCAGGCATTTTTTATCTACCATAGAGCTTTTCCAAAGCTTCAGAATCGAATTAAAAATCAGTACGCAAACGCATACGCGAATGCCCGCAAATGCGTTCTGAACCGCAGCGACATCCGCGAAAGCGGTCAAAAGCGCTGCAATGATCGTAATGATAATCAGCGGCGGCGTGATTGCACCCAATCCGCTAACGATTGCACCAATGGTACCTTTCCGCTTCTGTCCGACGAATCCAAGGGTATTTACCATGATGATGCCCGGCAGGCATTGCGCCAGCGCGTAGTAGTCCAAAATTTCTTCTTCTGTGTTCCAAGCCTTTTTTTCAACCACTTCTTTCTGCAAAATCGGAAGCATGGCATAGCCCCCGCCGAAGGTCATGGCGCCAACCTTCAGTGAAGTAAAATAAATGTCAAATAGTTCTTTCAGCATATATGCTTCGACTCTTTCGAGTCCTTGTCTCCTTTCTACGATAGCTTCGTGCAATATTTTTGTAAAATAGAATGATGCGGAAACAAGAGAAATCACAGCTATTTTGGGAATTCTCAAAGCGCAGCCGC
>UQMQ01000095.1 GCA_900542245.1 uncultured Eubacteriales bacterium | reverse complement strand
CATGGGTGCGCGTCATGTGCCCATAGAAATCCCTGATTTCGTTATGCGCACTTTCGTACAAAAATGCAAAGAAGCAAATCGTGAACATCGACTTCATGTGCGATACCTTTGGTGCGGTTTTGGCGGACGCAGGCGTGAAACTTCCTTGTGCGTGGGGCTAAGGTTTTGGGCGAAACTGCCGATATATAGATTAACAGCCTAAACGGCGAGGTAGGTGGTCAATGGCAGGAAAGGGGCGGCGCTATGGATTTCAGGTCGATCAGCTCGGTTCAGAGCTATGTCAAAACTTTAGATTCCAAATATCAGGCGGAGAAACAGCAGGAAGAGGGTCCGGCTGTTTCGACTGATCCGGCCAAGAAGCAGTCAAAGCTTGACGAGTGGATCAAACAGCGGCAGGATGAGATGAAATCCGCGATCGAGACGATGAAGCGCATGGAGGAGAGCACCGACCACAAGTTGGCGGGTATCCAGAGCAAGGTATACAGCGGCACGACGTTGAGCAGAGCAGAGCGGGAGTATCTCAAGACAAAGAATCCGGTACTGTACGCGCGTCTTGAGGCAGCTGACCTGGAGAAAAAGGTCTACGAGCGCGAGTTGAAACGCTGCCGGACCAAGGAGGAGGTGCAGCGGCTCAAGCTGTCGCATACAGCGAGTTCGTTAAGCGCGGTCAATGCGGGACAGCACAGCGCCGGCGCTTCAAGCGAGCAGAAGATGGCGCTTGCGCAGGGAGAATTGTATAAGCTCAAGGGCATGCAGGACGCAACGAATCGGTTTGTCCGGAGCGGCGCCTATCACAGTCTGCCGACCGAGCGAGAGAAAGCAATCGCAGAAAAGCGCGTGGAACAGGCGCAGGAACGGCGGCGGCGCGAGATGTCGCAGGGGCTTTTGGACGAAATATACAAGAACAGAGCTCCAAAGACGGGCGACATCAAGCAGTCGGCAGAGGCAGCGGATGACGCGTGGAACGAACAGCTCGGCGCGTCTGCCGAGGACTATCTGCCGACAGAGGCGACCAAGGGGCACATCGATCCGAAGGTGCTGACCGACATCAAGCCGGACGAAACGGTTGAGCAGGCGGAAAACTCCCGCGAGATGCTGAAATATAAACGCGCGAAGGCAAGGCGGGCTTATAAAGACTCTGCGGCAGCTGGGGAAATCCTGCTGTGTACAGCCCCGAAACCGGAATAAGATCAGTGAGAGCTGCATGTGCGAGGGTGCAAAAAACAGTCCTTGTGCATGCAGCTTTGTGTCAGCAGGCAGCGAGCACATCAAAAGCGCATGGACACCAACGTAAAGAATCAGGCGGCACGCAGGCTGTACGCCCAGCTTGGCTATCGCGAGACAGGCATTGTAGACTGCAATTTCAACAGTATGCCGGGCATCAAACGCGTCTGCCTGGAGAAAACACCGGACGCATAGATTTTCTTCCGCCTGCAGCCTGTAGGTTCGCAGACAGGGTAAAATAGCAGAAAATTCTGAAAATTGCATGCGAAAACGAAATTCTTCGATGGAAATCTCCCCGAAACTATGTTAAAATAGTGCTTGCCTGTGTTTGCGGCAAAGAAGAACATCAGCAGCAGAAAAAACATAGGAAAAGAAACATAGGAGAGGTGTTATATGAGTAAGCAACATGCAGACAGATCCAAGAACTTTGGAAGCAAATGGGGATTTATTCTTGCCTCTGTCGGATCTGCTGTCGGAATGGCGAACGTATGGGGATTCCCGAACAAGCTGGGGAGTAACGGCGGCGGCGCGTTCCTGTTCGTGTATTTATTTTTTGTCATCGTATTCAGTTATGTCGGGCTGCCGTCGGAATTCGCCATCGGGCGGCGTGCGGGGACCGGTACGCTGGGTGCTTATCAGTACGCCTGGGCGACGCGCAGTGAGAAAGCCGGCAAGGTCGGCGGCGTGCTTGCGTGGCTGCCGCTGGCGGGGTCTTTGTGCATTGCGATCGGCTACGCGATCATCATCGCATATATCTTGAAGGCCTTTGTGGATTCGCTGTTCGGCGATCTGATGACGGTGGACACCGCGGTGTGGTTTGAAGGGTTCTCGATGACTTCGTATTCGGTCATTCCTTATCATATCATCGTCGTGGTCGGCACGCTGCTGACCCTGCTCCTCGGGGCGCACAGCATCGAAAAGACGAATAAGCTCATGATGCCGCTGTTTTTCATCATCTTCGTGATTTTGGCAGTGCGTGTGGCGCTGATGCCGGGCGCGTGGGAGGGCTACAAATTTATCCTCACGCCGAAGTGGGAGGAGCTGATCGACCCGATGACCTGGATCTGGGCGATGGGACAGGCGTTTTTCTCGCTTTCGGTGACGGGCAGCGGGATGATCGTCTACGGTGCATATCTCTCGAAGGAGGAGAACGTCATCGGCGTAGCCCGGCATACGGCGCTCTTTGATACGATCGCGGCGGTCGTAGCGGCGCTGGTCATCATTCCGGCCTGCTTTGCTTACGGTACGGATGTCGGCGCAGGTCCGGGCCTGTTGTTCGTGACCTTGCCTGCAATCCTGCAGGATGTACCGATGGGACAGCTGTTCGCAATCATTCTCTATGCGGCGATGATCTTTGCGGGTGTCAGCTCGCTGCAGAACATGTTTGAGGCGGTGGCGGAGTCGCTGCTGCACAAGTTCCCGAAGCTGAGCCGCTGGACGGTGCTGCTGCTGCTGTGCGTGCTCTGTCTGGGCTTCGGTATCGGCATGGAAGCGATCCCGAAATGGGGCACCTGGATGGACTGGGTATCCATCTACATCATTCCGATCGGCGCGACCTTCGGCGCGATCTCGTGGTTCTATGTCATGAAGAAGGATGTGCTGATGGACGCAGTCGGTACGAAGAGCAGGTTCTGGTATGCGGTCGGTCGTTATCTCTATGTGCCTGCGGCGCTGATTCTGTGTCTGGTGGCGCTGTTCATGAAGGTGGCATTCTAGCATTTCGACAGGCTGCGATTCTGCGGAAAATATCTGCGCGGCAGTGCAATTTGCAGCAGTGTGATGGATAGGAAAAAAGATCTCCCTTGTGTACATCGACTTTCTCGGTGCCGAGGGAGATTTTTTGATGCAAGAAAACTGTGTAACCGGGTGAAAATAAGATGAAGATCCGGTGAAAGTGCGGCGCGGGTGCTTGACATTGCTGTGGGATCGTGCTAATATTTGACGGTGATAAAATATAACGTTGTTAAATAATAACGAGATAATGTATTGGCACGCCCAAGCCAAAGCCCGCTGTGCGTAAACAGCGCGGCGGGTACAGCGCGAGCGGATCAAAAAATAAGGAGAGAAGATGGAAGATTTGTATATGGAGCTGTTCAAGACCATGAACCAGTTCCGCAAGCTGCATATGGCGGATATAATGCCTGATCAGCTGAATCAAGGCGATTTTTTTACGCTGAATCATATCATGGATGCCGAGGACGGCAAGATCACGATTTCCAAGCTAGCGAGAAAGACCAAGGTCCTGCCGTCGGCGATTTCACGCACGCTGCGCGGACTGGAGGCACTGCATTATGTGGAACGGACGGTGGATCAGGGTGATCGGCGCAATACCTATGTGACGCTGACCGAGACGGGGCGCGCGGTCACGCTGGAGTGTCGGCAGATCATGCAGGATTTCGGCAGGGCTGTTATGAGCCGTCTCGACGCAAACGACATGAAGCAGCTGATTGGCTATCTGAACGAAATTTACAACATCTCAAGGACAGAAATTGAGGCAAGAAAACACAGCGACAGAAAGGGGACAGGGGATGCGTAAAATATTTAAGAATATGGTGCCATACGGAAGATCTGTGATCGTGATCCTGGCACTGTTGTTGATGCAGGCGGCGTGCGATCTGGCACTGCCGTCCTACACGTCGGACATTATCGACGTGGGAATTCAAAAAAGCGGCGTCGAGCACGTGGTGCCGCAGGCGGTAACGGCAGAGGAATTTGCAGCTGCGCAGACGCTGATGACGGAGGAGGAGACGCAGCTGTGGCAGCGCATTTACGAGCAGGACGGGGATGTGTACCGGCTGACAGAGCACGATGAGACCCGGCTTGCGGCGCTCGATGATGCGCTGGTACTGCCGCTGATCATGAATTACCAGATGCGCGCCATGGAGGAAGCATCGTTCAAGGCTTATCTAGCTTCCCAAAACGGCATGGACGCGGCGCAAATCAACGCCATGAGCATCGAGCAGATCGGGCAGATGATGGGCGTTTCTCTGACGCCGTTCGAACAGACCAAAGAAGACGATGATGGCAATGCGTATACGACTGTCTGCGTGGATGTCCGTCCGGTATTTGCGCAAAGGAAGCAGGCGGGCACGATGGACGATGACGCGATTTTGTCTATGCGTGAGAGCATGCAAAAGACCATTGACGCTATGGGATCATCCATGGTCAGGTCGATGGGTGTCGCTTATGCGGTCGACTGCGACAAAGCGGCAGGGCTGGACGTGGATGCGATGCAGACCGCCTATCTGTGGACGGCAGGTCTCAAAATGGTGGGGCTTGCGCTCATCATGGGACTTGCGACTGTGCTGGTCAGCTTCTTTGCCTCCCGCGTCGGGGCAGGCATCGGCAGAGACCTCAGAGACGGCGTATTCAAACGGGTCGTCGGATTTTCCAACGCGGAGATGGACCAATTCTCTACCGCTTCGCTGATTACCCGCAGCACCAACGATATTCAGCAGATCCAGATGGTATCGGCGATGCTGCTGCGCATGGTGGCTTATGCGCCGATCATGGGGATCGGCGGTGTGATCAAGGCGATGCAGACCGGAGCCGGTCTGGGCTGGGTCATCGCGCTGGCGCTGCTCGTTATTTTGGGCTATGTGATGGTGCTGATGTCGGTTTCCATGCCGAAGTTCAAGCTGATGCAGAAGCTCGTCGACAGACTGAATCTGGTTTCCCGGGAAATCCTTACCGGACTTTCGGTCATCCGCGCGTTCAAGCGTGAGGACAAAGAGGAGGAACGGTTCGATGAAGCGAATCGGGCGCTGACAAAGACGATGCTGTTTACCAACCGCGTGATGACCTTTATGATGCCGGGCATGATGCTGATCATGAACGTGCTGACGGTTGCGATCGTCTGGTTTGGGGCGCATCAGATCGACGCGGGCACGATGCAGGTCGGCGCGATGACCGCTTTCATCACCTACGCGATGATGATCGTTATGTCTTTCCTGATGCTGACGATGATGTCGATCATGCTGCCGCGTGCGGCGGTTGCGGCAGAGCGTATCGATGAAGTGCTGCAGACGGCATCTTCGATCCGGAATCCGGAGCAGCCGGAAACGCTGGCGGCGCATAACGGTGTGCTGCGTTTCAACCATGTCAGCTTCCGCTATCCGAACGCGGAGGAGGATGTGCTGCACGACATCGATTTTACCGCGACGCCGGGCACAACGACGGCGATCATCGGCAGCACCGGCTGCGGCAAGTCTACGCTGGTCAATCTGATCCCGCGTCTGTACGATGTGACGGCGGGCAGTATCGAGATCGATGGGAAGGATATCCGCAAGCTCTCCATGGAGGAGCTGCGCAGCGAGATCGGCTTCGTACCGCAAAAGGGCGTGCTGTTCTCCGGTACGATTGCTTCGAACCTGCGTTTCGGCAATGACGAAGCGACCGACGAAGAAATCCGCCGCGCGGCTAAGATCGCGCAGGCAGCGGATTTTATCGAAGAAAAAGAAGAAAAATATGACAGTCCGATCGCGCAGGGCGGCAGCAATGTCTCCGGCGGTCAGAAGCAGCGGCTGGCGATTGCCAGAGCCATCGCAAAAAATCCGAAGATTTTTATCTTTGACGACAGCTTCTCGGCACTGGACATGAAAACCGACGCGGCGCTGCGCAAGGCGCTGCATGAAAACGTCAAGGACAGCACGATCATTCTTGTGGCGCAGCGAATCAGTACGATCCTGCATGCAGAGCAGATTTTGGTGCTGGATGACGGCAGGATTGTCGGCAGAGGCACGCACGCGGAGCTGCTGGCGGGCTGTGAGGTCTATCAGCAGATCGCGAAATCGCAGCTTTCGGCGAAGGAGCTGGGGCTGGCAGAGGGCGCGGTCGGCAAACGTGCAGACATCACCGGCGCCTTGCCAGTCGAGATAAAAGCAGGAAAATCTGCAGACAGCGGCGCGCCTGTGCCAGCTGAAACCGACAATGCAGCGAGAAAACAGAAAGCAGAGCATGAAAGCGAGGTGCGTGGAGATGAGTAAGCAGCAGAATTTCTCACAGGAACAGACAAACGCATACCACCCGCCAAGAAGAAGGGGACCGGGCGGTCCGATGGGCGGCCGCGGCATGATGCCCGGCGAGAAACCGAAGGACCTCAAAAAATCATTGGCATCGCTGCTGCGCTATATGGGGCGCTATAAATTCGGGATTTTCGCGGTCATGATTTTTGCTGCCTGCTCGACGGTGTTCAGCGTCATTGGACCGAAAATTCTCGGCAGCGCAACGACAGAGCTATACAATGGACTGCTCGCCAAAATCCAGGGCAGCGGCGCGATCGACTTCGGTAAGATCGGACAGATTCTGCTGTTCGTGCTGGGACTGTATCTTTGCAGTGCGCTGCTCAGCTTCGTGCAGGGCTGGATTATGACCGGCATCACGCAAAAGGTATGCTATCGTCTGCGGAAAGAGATCTCGCAAAAGATCAACCGCATGCCGATGCAGTATTTCGAGAGCAGAACCTACGGCGAGGTGCTTTCCCGGATCACCAATGACGTGGACACGCTGGGACAGGGCTTGAACCAGAGCATTACGACGATCATTACGGCGACGGCGACGATGATCGGTGTGCTGATCATGATGTTGAGCATTTCGCCGCTGATGACGCTGATTGCGATCATCATTCTGCCGGTTTCCATGAGTCTCATCGGGCTGGTGACGAAAAAGTCGCAGAAGTTTTTCCGCGCACAGCAGGAGTATCTGGGCAAAATCAACGGGCAGGTCGAGGAGATCTACGGCGGTCACATGGTCATCAAGGCGTTTAACCGCGAAAAGGATACGATCGCAGAGTTTGAAAAAACGAATGATATTCTCTACGATTCAGCGTGGAAGTCGCAGTTTCTCTCCGGGATGATGCACCCGATCATGATGTTTGTCGGCAATCTGGGCTATGCCTGCGTGGCGCTGTCCGGCGGGCTGCTGGCGATCCGCGGCGTGATTACGGTCGGCGATATTCAGGCGTTCATTCAGTACGTCAAGAATTTCACACAGCCGATCCAGCAGATCGCGCAGGTCATCAATCTGGTGCAGTCGATGTCGGCAGCGTCCGAGCGTGTATTTGCGTTTCTGGATGAAGCGGAAGAGCAGCAGCGCCTGGAGCATCCGGCGGATATTACGAAGATCACCGGAGAGGTGACGTTCGACCACGTGCGTTTTGGCTACGACCCTGCGCAGGTCATCATCAAGGACTTCAGTGCGCATGTCAAGCCGGGGCAGAAGATCGCGATCGTCGGACCGACCGGAGCCGGCAAGACGACGATGGTCAAGCTGCTGATGCGCTTCTATGATGTGAACAGCGGACGGATTCTTTTAGACGATACGAATATCAAGGACTTTGACCGCCGGGAGCTGCGCGACGCGTTCGGCATGGTGCTGCAGGACACCTGGCTGTTTCAGGGCAGTATTATGGAAAACATTCGCTACGGCAGACTGGAAGCGACAGATGCAGAGGTGATCGCAGCGGCGAAAGCGGCGCGCGCGGATCATTTCATCAAGACGCTGCCGGGCGGCTATCAGATGGAGTTGAACGAGGATGCGAGCAATGTTTCGCAGGGGCAGAAGCAGCTCTTGACGATCGCCAGAGCGATCCTGGCAGATAATAAGATTTTGATTTTGGATGAAGCGACCTCTTCGGTCGATACCAGAACGGAGGTCGAGATTCAAAAGGCGATGGACAATCTGATGCAGGGCAGGACCAGCTTCATCATCGCGCATCGGCTTTCTACGATTCGAAACGCCGATCTGATTTTGGTCATGCAGGACGGCGATATCATCGAGCAGGGCAATCACGACGAGCTGCTGGCAGCAGGCGGTTTCTATGCGAATTTGTATCAAGCACAGTTTGAGGAGGCGGAGTAGTTTCTTTCTTGCAGGTGAAAGAAGAATGTGCTATACTGGCTCTAATATAAAACAGATGCATTACCGATACGGAGCGCATTTGTAAGTATCGTCACGAAACCCTGCGGGGCGACTGACAAAAAGGAGCGTATTTCAGAAAAGGAGAGAAAATATGAATGTGGTTGCTTTGCTCATTGTCATAGCAGTCTGCCTGCTGGTTTTTTTAGCAGTAAAGCCGCGGTCTTCCCAGACGGAGAGTGAACAGAATGCAAGGCGTAAGGGGCTGATCGCGTATTTTTTCAGCAACAGTCTGCTGATCAGCTGGCTGGTATACAAAAAAAATAAACCGCAGGATCGGCTGTGATCAAGGGCTGCAGCCACTTGTCGGGGAAAGGAGCTTAGCATGTCACAGACCACAAAGCGGGCGCTGGAGGCTTCACTCAAGCATCTTTTGGCGAAGAAGCCGCTGGACAAGATCACCATTAACGATATCGCGGAGGACTGCGGCATCAGCCGGATGACCTTCTACTATCATTTTAAGGACATCTACGACCTGATTGAATGGTCGTGCATCGAGGAGGCTTCGCGGGTCATCGAGGGCAACAAGACCTATGATACCTGGCAGGAGGGGTTCCTGCACATTTTTGAGGCGGTACGTGCGAACAAGCCGTTCGTGATGAACGTCTATCACTCGGTCAGCAGGGAGCAGATCGAGCTGTTTCTCTATCAGGTGACCTATGACCTTCTGATCGCGGTCGTGGAGGAAAAAGCGGCAGGTCTGCAGGTGCGGGAGGGGGACAAAGTCTTCATCGCGGACTTTTATAAGTACGCGTTTGTGGGGCTGATGCTGGACTGGATCCGCAAGGGGATGAAAGAGGACCCGAACGCCATCATGCGGGATCTGAGCCTGCTGCTGCAGGGCAATATGCGTGCTGCGTTGGAGCGCTATCGGACGGATCAATAAAGCCTGGGAGAGAGCTTTTCGGATGCCATGAAAGCCTCGCGGCGGGAGATTTTCTCCGGTCGGCACAAAGCCTCGCGGCGGGAGATTTTCCCGGAAAAGAAAGCAAAAATTTATACAAAACAGCCTCTTTGATAAAAATTTTATCAAGGGGGCTTTTTTGTTTATTGTTTTGTTTCGCGGAAAGACTATAATAAGGTCATCAAAAGAAAACAAAAGGAAATAATTTTTGAAAAATATATAATTATAACAGAGCATGGAGTTATGTTAGCTGAATTACTGATGAAATTAGAAAGACCGGAAAGAGAAGAACTTTCAAGCTATATGTATAATATATATAATACTTTATTGA
>UQMQ01000094.1 GCA_900542245.1 uncultured Eubacteriales bacterium | reverse complement strand
CTGTATATATCTGGATGCTAAAATTTTTTTATTCATCTAAAATACCTGTCTTTTCGATGTCTTGTCATTTTTCTGATCAGAATCGCGTAGAGTATGGTGATCACTGCCAAAGAATACAAGGTAATCCAAGGCAGCGTTTTGAGCACATAGACGATCCCGATCGGATTGCCTGCCAGATGCCGCAGCCCCCAGTTCAGGACATAGTAAAGCACCACCGAAAGCAATGCGGTGAACCACATGTTGACTACGTTTTCAACATTGGCGTATTCGCGCAGCGCGAAAATTACCAACGCGACCAGCGCCAGCGCGATCGGCGTCGGTCCGACGACGTCCGCAAAGCAGATGTCATAAAAGATACCGAATACCGCGCCATATAATAAACCGTAGATTTGTTCTTCATACAAAAAGGAAAATACGACCACCAGACAGAGCAGCAGATTCGGCGTGAATCCTGCAATGCTGATGACATTCAAAAAAGAACATTGTATGAAAAACGCGATCAGGAAGAATATGCCCGCTTTCCAACTTTTCATAAGATCACCGCTACCTTGTCCAGACTCTTAAAATTGACTGCAAGCTCTACTGTGATCTCCTTGAGCAGCGTGTTGCTGTTATAGGTCACGCTCTTGACGCTGCCGATCTCCAGACCCGGCGGATACGTGCCGAGACCGGAGGTGATAATGACATCGCCCTCCGAGACCAGCGACTCGCCGTCAATCATATAGCCGCTGACGGAGCCCTTTTCGTTGCCGGCGACCACGCCGAGCTGTTTGCGGTCGCGTGCCAGCGTGAAGCTGACCTTGCTGCCCTCATCGATCAGGGACATCACCTTTGACCAGCCTTCTCCGGTCGCCTCGATCTTGCCGATCAGACCGGTACCGTTGACAACAGCGTCACCGACCTTGATGCCGCTCTCCGTCCCGCAGTTGATGGTGAAGATATTGGTCCAGTTGGAGCCGTCCAGCGAGATCACATCTCCTGTGACGATGTTGAATTCCTGCTTCGTATAGTCATAGTTCAGCAAAGCCGCGAGTTCCTGCAGCTCGTCCAGCTGCTGCTGTGTCAGTTTCTCCTCTGCCAGCTGCCGCGTAAGCTCTGCGTTCTCATCTTCGAGTGCTTCCACCTGCTGCTGCAGACTGCGGTAAGAGAATATCCCTTTGACATTGTCGCGGATCGCGCTTCCCGCAGAAGAGAAAAAGCCGGAAACCCTAGATACCCCGCTGTTAACCGGTGCGGTCACATGCGCAAAGCGCCCGCCCGCCGTCACCGACGCGGCAAAGATCAGCAGCAGCAAAAAGAGCACCAGAATCAGTGCCGATATTAACTTGTGTTCTCTCATCCATCTCATAAAACAATCCTTTTGCCGCATGCGCGGCGTTTGCAGCTGCTTCCTGTTTCACAGCGCAGCAGGCTACTGTGCCTCGTATTTTTTCCTGCCGTTCGACGCGTAGACCTTGAGCTTTTCGATGTTTTCCAGACTCATGCCGGTCCCCACCGCAACTGCCTCAAACGCGTTCTCGGCTACCGTCACCGCCATGCCGGTCCGTTTGGTGATCAGCTTGTCCAGATTATAGATCATGCCGCCTCCGCCGGACAGCACCATGCCGTGTTCTGCGATGTCCGCCGCGATCTCCGGCGGTGCCTTCTCGATCGTCGCTTTGACGCCGTCCACGATCATGTCCATGGATTCCTGCAGCGCGATCATCACGTCCTTGTTGTTGACCTCCATGGTCTTTGGCAGACCGGAAATGATGTCTCTGCCTCTGGCATTCATGGTCTTGATGATCTCATTGCCGTTCTCGTCGACATCCATGCAGGCGCAGCCGATATTGACCTTCAGCGCCTCTGCCGTATGTTCGCCGATCAGGAGTGCATGACGTTTTCTCATATATTGTATGATGGCCTCGTTCATTTTATCCCCGGCATGTCTGATGGAAGTGCTTGCCACAATGCCGCCGAGTGCGATGATGGCAATGTCAGACGTGCCGCCGCCGATATCCGCGATCATGCAGCCGGTCGTACCGTCTACCGGCATACCCGCGCCGATCGCCGCTGCCATCGGTTCCTCCAGAATAAAGACTTCTGTCGCGCCCATCTGTCTGACGATCTCCTCAACCGCTCTTTTTTCGACTTCGGTGACGCCGCTCGGCACACCAACGACGACGCGGAAGTTGCGGATCTTCTTCACCGCCAGCGCGGTTTCCAGAAACGCCTTCAGCATATCCGCAGTTCTGTCAAAATCAGAAATCACGCCGTCCTGCAGCGGTCTGACAACAGAGATATTGGCCGGCGCTTTGCCCAGCATCGCCTTGGCCTCTGCGCCGACTGCAAGTGTTTTGCCTTTATCGTTGACCGCGATGACGGAGGGCTCGTTGAGCACGATGCCGCTGCCTTTGACAAAAATCAATGTATTGGCTGTTCCAAGGTCGATCCCCATATCTTTTGCTCTGAATAAACTGCACATTTTAATACCTCCAACGTTTTATCTGAATGAAATTTTTCTTTTATGCTATGCGCGCTGCATGCACCCCATCCCCTGCATACTGACGTACCTGCCATCACCGATGATCAGATGATCTACCACCTTGATCCGCAGCAGATTGCCGCATTCGACCAGCATTTGGGTCGTTTTGAAATCTTCGGCACTCGGCGTTGGGTCGCCGCTCGGGTGATTATGCACGAAAAGAATGGCTGCCGCACTTTTTTTGACGGCCTGATGGAATACTTCTCTGGGGTGTACAAGGGTCGACGTCAGCTCACCGACAGAAACGGTTTCGATCGAAATGATTTCTCCTTTCGCATTTAAAAGCAGCGCTTTGAATGTTTCCCGTTTGCTGTAGCGCATGTCTTCCATAAAGAGCGCGGCTACCTGATCCGCATCGTCCGCAGACACACGCTTTTGGCGAGGTCTGGTCGCGATACGCTTGCCGAGCTCTACAGACGCCAAAATTCTTGCCGCCTTAAACTGACCCACACCATGAATCTTTGTCAGCTCCTGCGCCGTACAGTCTGCAAGCTCCGCAAGACCGCCGCTGCCCTGCGCAAGTACCTCTTCCGCAAGACCGATTGCTGACTTTTCTTTGGTTCCGGAACCGAGGATCACAGCCAGAAGCTCTGCATTGGACAGACACTGTGCGCCTGCGAGTATTGCCTTTTCGACCGGACGTTCCTCCTCCGGCAGGGATTTGATCTTCATAAAATTCTCCTTTCTTTCTATGCGCATGCACACGATCATGCAGCACAAAATCAAGCGCCAAAATGCCGCCGAAAATCCTATGATGAAGTTCCCCGTCTTTTTTTGCTTGGCTTTCATGCCAGCCTAAATTAGAATCCTTAAAATTATAACATTTTTTTTGCAATAGCACAAGAACCGGATTCGTAATATTTTGTGAAGATTTCGGTCATACTACTAAAGTAAAGGAGGGATGTAAAATGAGTCATTGTTGTAACCAAACCATCAGATGTACGGTGGACAAGTGCATGCATCACGAGCACACAAAGAATTTGTGCGCGCTGGATAGTATCACAGTCGGGACGCATGAGGCCAATCCGACGCAGGAGCAGTGCACAGACTGCCTGTCTTTTGAAGTAAGATAAGGAACGCGCAAGCTGCCCGAAAAAAAGGGAGACGGAAGCTATGAATTCCGTCTCTCTTTTTGCGTTTGTACAGGACTTGAGAAAATAGGTACTTGCAGTTTTGCAGCCTGCCAAGCACTTTGCCGCGCGCCGGGGCATATAGATAAGCAAAGTGTGCAAATGCTGCCTGCGCTTTTGCATCGCATCTTGCAGGAGGTCACCGCTATGGCAAGTTCCTTTCCACGTCCGCTGACAGAACAAGAAGAACGCATGTATGTAGAAAAATTACAACAGGGTGATGCCGACGCGCGCAGCAGATTAATCGAGCATAATCTGCGTCTGGTCGCGCACATCGCCAAAAAATATACCAGTCCCGGCGCTTCACAGGATGACCTGATCTCCATCGGCACCATCGGCCTGATCAAAGCCGTCAGTACCTATACCGCAGGGCGCGCGACGCGTCTGGCGACCTACGCCGCGAAATGCATCGAAAATGAAATTTTGATGAGCATTCGCGCTTCCAAGCGCATCAAGCAGGAGGTCTCGCTGAGTCTGCCCATCGGTACCGATAAGGATGGCAACGAGATCAGCTTTAACGATATTCTCGGTACGGATACCGATGAGATCATCGACGATATCAGTCTGAAAATTCAGGTCGCTAAGCTCTATCGCGTCATCGCGAAGGTGCTGACACCGCGGGAACGAACGGTCATCATCAAACGCTATGGGCTGGACGGCGGGGAAGCCCTGCCGCAGCGAGAGATCGCCTCTGCGCTCGGCATCAGCCGCTCTTATGTTTCGCGGATCGAAAAAAAGGCGCTCGAAAAGCTGCGCAGTGGACTGGAGGAAGGGCAGAGCTGAAGCGCGGTGTGCATCGTGCGGGGCGGGCAGACAGACAATCCGTAGCCGTCCCCCGGCTTACGGCTGCAATTCCGTCAGATACCCTGCCAGCTCGTGAAACACCGGCAGGGCTGCGGACGAGCCGGAGCGTCCGTTCTCACCCAGCACCGTAATCACATAACGCGTGCCGTCCGCAGACTCGCAGAACCCTGTAAACCAGCACTGCTTGACCGGCATACCGCCGCGGCTCGCCTCTGCAGTGCCGGACTTACCCCAAGCAGGCATCTCCCAGGCAAGATGCGCGGCTGTCCCCTCGCGCACGACAGCCGCCATCATCTGCTGCAGCGCCGCCGCGGTTTCCGGCTTGAGTACGCGGCGGCTCTGGCTGCGTGGCACATCCGCTGGCTGCCCCGCTGTGTCATAAGACACCGTACAGACGGTGCTCGCCTGTGCGCTGCCAGCTGCATCTGTGCGCAGCAGCTTCATGTCACACTGCAGCCCGCCGCAGGCAATCGTTTCCGTCAAGCGATGCACCTGCAGCGGCGTGACGAGCAGCGCACCCTGTCCGATGGACAGATTTGCCGTATCCCAGATGCCGCATGCCGCATCGCTCGGCACATGCCCTGCTGCCTCGCCCGGAAAGTTTTCCAGCACAGTTTCCCCAAATCCAAGCTGCCGGGCAGTTTCCAACACCTTTTCATAACCAACCAGTTCTCCGAGCTGCGCGAAGTAACAGTTGCAGGATACTGCCATTGCCTCCTGCATGTTCAATCTGCTGTGGCCGCTCTCGCCGCCCGTCGAGCAGGAGAGCGTGATCCCAGCGACTTCCGCACTCCCGCAGCAGGTGAAGCACTGCGAGGGATCGCAGATATCGTTCTCCAGTGCCGCCGCGGCGACGACCAGCTTGAAAACGGAGCCCGGCGGGTAGGCTGCCTGCAGCGTCCGGTTGAGCAGGCAGCCATTATCCTCGCAGTCCGCAGCAAGGTAATTCGCAATGTGCTCCGGCTCAAAGGCCGGATAAGAAGCCGCTGCCAAGAGCTCGCCGCTGTCCGCGCAGCTGACAAGGACAGCGGCAGCGTCCGCTTTCGCCGGCTCGCCCTCTGCGCCGCAGAGGCGAGCCAGCAGCGCCTCACATTTTTGCTGCACGCGCAGATCCAATGTGGTCACGATATTGCCCTGCCCGATCGCCGCATTGCCCGCGTTTGCTGCACCATCTGCGTCGTTTGTGCGCGCATTTGCCGCGCTGCTTCCCGCTGCTTTGACCTTCTGCGGCGCGATCCCGAAGAGCAGTCTGCCTGCCGCATCGGATTCCAATATCAATTTACTTCCCTTCGCCTGCAGGGTCTCCTCGCACAAAAGCTCCAGTCCGGATACGCCGCGCTGCTCATCTTCATTCAGATAGCCGATCAGATGACAGGCGCTTTGGCTGCTCTGATAGCGCGTGCGGCCGCGAAACGCATATGCGCCGAACTGCTCCTGCAGCTGCCGATGAACCGCCGCATCGAAAATTTCTGCCCGATAGACCTCATAACGCGCGGACCGCAGGGTGATCCTTTCCGCGCCGATCTCAGCAAGCAGCGTATTGAGCTGCCCGCCCGCTGCCGCAGCTTTACAGGTCTCCTTGCTGATGATGTAGTAATAGCGGTATTTGCCGCCGGTCAGCGGACGCAGATCGCGGTCAAAGATCTGCCCGCGGTCATCGATACCGACCAGCGCCGTTTCATACTGCGCACGCGCTGCCGCCGCAAGCTCCGCATGGCAGAGGATCTGGATATAAAACAGGCGCGCACACAGCAGCAGGGTCAGTGCGCCCAGAAACAGCGCGCCGCCGATGATGCGCTTTCGATTTTGTTCCATGAAAAAACACCTCCCGGTACTTAGTTTCCCGCCGGAGGTGTTTTTTTATGCGATTTGTCCGCAGATAAAGTCCACAACTTCCTCTATGCGCATCGCGGTGCTGTCGATCGCAACCGCGTCATCCGCCTTGCGCAGCGGTGTCACTGCACGATGCGTGTCATTATAGTCGCGCTGCCGGATCTGCGCCAAAACCTCTTCATAAGTCTGCGGTGCGCCCTTTGCCGCAAGCTCCCGATAGCGCCGCATCGCGCGTTCCTCGTCCGAAGCCGTCAGATAATACTTGTAAGGCGCATCCTTGAGCACCACCGTACCGATGTCGCGCCCGTCCATGATCACGCTCTTCGCACCTGCCATTTTCTGCTGCAGCTCCACCAGCTTTTTTCGCACCGCCGCAAACGCCGAGCAGTCCGAAGCCGCCTTGGAGATTTCCTGGGTACGAATCAGATCGCTGACATCCTCGCCGTCCAGATAGACCCTGCCGCCCGCAAAGTCAATATCCGTATCCGCGAGCATCGCCAAAAGCCGCGCGTCCTCAGTCATCGGCAGTCCCTGCCGCAGCATCTTCAGTCCCAAGGCGCGGTACATCGCACCGGTGTCGATATAGTCGATGCCCAGCTTCTGCGCGACCAACCTGGCAATCGTGGATTTCCCCGCGCCGCTCGGTCCGTCAATGGCGATTTGATAAATTTTCTTTGTTGTCATTTATTACTCCTGCTTTCCGATGAGTTTTTCGATTTCCTTGATAAAGGTATTCACGTCCGTAAACTGCCGATAGACCGACGCAAAGCGAACATAAGCCACCTCGTCCACCTGTTTGAGCTGCTCCATGATCAGCTCCCCGATGTAAGTGCTGTCCACTTCCTTTTCCATCCGGTTGCTGAGCTGCTTTTCGATTTCGCTGACCATCGCCTCCATCTGGTCCATGGAGACCGGACGCTTTTCGCACGCCTTGACGATGCCGTTCAGCACCTTGTTTCGATCAAAAACCTCGCGTCTGGCATCCTTCTTGACGACCATAAACATCGGCACTTCGATCTTTTCATAAGTCGTAAAACGCTTGCCGCAGCTGTCACAGCCGCGGCGGCGGCGAATGGCATGTCCCTCCTCGGTCGGTCTGGAATCGATGACCCGGGTATCCGGATGGTCACAATACGGACATTTCATAGGCGCACCTCCTCGTATCCTATCATTTGGGTATTACATTTCGCTGTATCTTCAGTCTGCACTTATTCTACCATATTTGCGCGCCGCGTTCAACTTTTTTCAGAGCAGCATCGGCTCTGTTTCCACCAGGATCACATCGTCCCCGACCGTCCGCACGTTCTCCCAGCGGATCATCATGTCCTCCTCGCCCTTGTGAAACCATGCGAACAGCCCACGCTCGGCAGGAATGATGATTCCCTCGATCGCGCCCTTTTCCAGATTGACCTCAATGTCCGACACGAACCCGAGACTCCTGCCGTCGCTGATGTTGATGACCTCTTTATTCTTCAGTTTATCTGTGCTCAGCATATCTTGTCCTCCCGTTCTTCTCTGCTTTACTATATGCAGCAAACGGCGCAATATGCCCGCAGATTTTTCGCCCCCTGCTACTGCTCCACTGCGACAATTTTGTAATATGCCCTGGAGGTGATCAGGTATACCACAATGTAGAAAGCGGCGAACAGCAGGAAGGACGCCAGCGTGGTGTAGATCAGCAGCGATGTGTTGCTGATGCCGAATACCTTGATCATCAATTTGATGATGTGGAACGCAAAAGCAATATGCAGCCCGGCACCAAGCAGCGGGATGAAAAAGACCTTGCGTACCTGATCCCGGATCGATTTTCGGATCTCGCGGTCGCTCATGCCCACGTCGCGCAGGATGTGGAACCGTTCCTTATCGTCGTAGCCCTCGGTGATCTGCTTGTAATACATGATCATGACCGTCGCACCCAGAAACGCAAGGCTCAAAAGAATCCCCAGGAAAAACAGTCCGCCGTACAGATTTGTGAAAGTTTCCATCGCGCTGCCCCGGGTACGGCAGCTGAGATCCATGCTGGTATAGACCGGCCGATTGCCGCCGTGCGTACCGATCGCACGACTTGAGCCTCCTGAGACAGGATCATAGAATTCTTCCCTTACGCGGTCGGCTGCCTCCGTTATTTGCGCATCCGTCAGCGCATTTCCCGCGGCATCCGTCAGATCAAACGCCCGGCTGCAGATCATGCGAACCCCATGACCCGCGTCGCTTTGCTGCAGATAGGTCATAATCCGCGCAAACTCGTTTTGATCGGAGACCACCAGGTAAACAACCTCCGACAGGTCTGCGGCGTCCGCACCGCGCAGCACCAGCTCCTTGGCTTTCCCGACAACAGCATAGCGCTTGTCTGCAAGCGTCAGCATCTCCTCACCCAGACTGCCCTCGTTCATCTTATACAAGAGCTGACTGCGCTCCAGCTGCACCTGCGTACCGAAGTTCTCGTTGTACTCCGCCGCCGTCATCACCGCATAGGAACGGCTGCCAGCCTCGTAGCCCGCAAGCGGCGTCAGTACGCCGTCCGTCATCTTTGCGTAAAACGCGTATAACGTATAGTGCAGCACGTCCTTCGCCTTCAGTCCCTGTGCCGTCAGCGATGCCTCCAACAGCTCGTCCAGATCGGACGACGCAGCTGCAAAGGTCTCCTCGTTGGACTCATACAAACTCACGATTGCCTCCAGATCGCGCGGATAAGCCGTGTTGACCGCGTCATGCGCGCCGAAGTACAGACAGGCTGTCGAAGAAATCATCACCAGTACCATCGTCGACAGAATACAGATGCTCGCCAGTCCCGCCCCGTGCTTTTTCATCCGGAAAATCATCGAAGAGGTCGCAATGAAATGACTGGTCTGATAATAATAGTTCTTATTTTTGCGCAGCAGCTTAAGCAGCGCCACGCTGCCCGCGATGAAAGTGCAGTAGGTGCCGATGATGACCGCAATGACCGCAATAAAGAAGGTCATGATCGCATCTGCCGGGTGCTTGACCGTCATCGCCAGCACATACCCCGCGCCCAGAAACAAGAGTCCCAAAAGCGCCAGCACGAAATTTGCCCGCGGCTCTCTTTCCCCCTGCGCCTTGCTGTAAAGCAGGTCGATGGTACTTTGCCTGCTGATCTCAATCACGCTCTTGCCGTAGA
>UQMQ01000093.1 GCA_900542245.1 uncultured Eubacteriales bacterium | reverse complement strand
GCTACGATACCTGAAAATCTTCTGGAAAACGAATTATTCGGTCATGAAAGCGGCGCCTTCACCGGCGCGAAGAAAGGCGGAAAAGTCGGCCTTTTTCAAACAGCAAATAAAGGAACACTGTTTCTTGATGAAATCGGTGAGCTTTCGATGGAGATGCAGGCAAAGCTTCTGCGCGTACTGGAGGAAAAAGAAATCATGCGTGTCGGCGGCGATGAAATCATCAGTATCGATACGCGGATCATCGCTGCGACCAATCGTGATCTTCGCAGTCTTGTCGATGACGGAAAGTTTCGTTTGGATTTGTACTATCGATTGAATACACTGACCGTCAGCATCCCGCCGCTGCGAGATCGAATCCAGGACTTACCTACACTCGCTCGTTCTTTCGCAGAACATGAATCGGTTTGTAAAATAGAGTTCACGGACGAAGTCATGCAATTTTTTATGTCATATGACTGGCCCGGTAATATTCGTGAACTGCGCAACTGCATCGAATACATGGTCAGCATCGGAGAAAGTCCGTTTCAAATACAAGACCTTCCTGATTACCTGTATTCTGATTACTGCGAGCAAAACGCTTCACCGGCTATGTCTGCGGATTCTTCCGCTGCATTGTCGGATGCGGAAACAAGAGAAATCACAGCTATTTTGGGAATTCTCAAAGCGCAGCCGCTTGGCCGCAGGGCGCTTGCTGATGCGCTTGCTGCAGACTATATGCCGCTTTCTGAATACCGCTTGCGAAAAATACTAAAAAGTCTGCAAGAAAATAACTGCGTATCCTTTGGCTCCGGTCGAGCGGGATGTCATCTCACCGAGAAGGGGCTTTTATTGCTGCAAAAATTGTCACAGTAATCTCAAACTGCATGTTTTATTTTTAGGAAAGTCTTCACAAGCCTCCGCATACAATATCATATACAAGGCTTCGAACGTAAAGAAAGCCCCACGAGGAGAGAAAGTTTATGCGGCGCACATTACAATGGTTTTTTATCTTTTTGTTCCTGCTTGCTGTGGGTATCGCAAGCGGCTCCTTTTTTGAAGTCTTCCTATATGGCGCAGGAAAAGCGTCTCTTGCAGAAACGCTAAACCTCTTCTTGACTACACCGCAGGAAATGCTCAATGTATTTCCGTATTTCCTGCGTCAAATATGTCTAAAAGCGATTACCATTGCCGTTCTTCTTCTGGTTGTTCCTTTCGTACCGCCTCTTTTGCTTTGTTTTCCACCGCTCATTTTCGCAAAGGGGTTCAGCTTAGGCTTCACCGCCTCCATGACGTTTGAAACACTCGGTCTGGCCGGAATCCGGCAAATTGCTCTCACGCTGTTTTTTGGAAAGTTGATACAGCTGCCGCTGCTCTGTCTCTTATGCGCATATGCCGCTGAAACAGCACTGCAGTGGAACACGAATTGTCGAGCACACAAAATCCGCATAGGGAACAGACAGAAACCGGACAAAAGTATGTTTCGCCGCTATACGCTCGTCTGTCTATGCGGACTGTGCCTCTACCTTATTTCTTTTTTACCTGAAGCTTTCCTTCTGCCATAAGCTCTCGTACCATCAGGATCGCGATGATGGTCTTTGCGTCGTGGATTTCCCCGCGCATCACCATATGATGCAGCACTTCGACCGGATATGCTTCGATATCGATGGCTTCGTTTTCATCGAAGTTGGTTTCGCCAGGCGTCAAGCCGGTACAAAGGTAAAGGTATAAAACCTCTTCCGCGTACCCAACTGACGGATAAAATTCCGTCAAATACCGCACATGGCGGGCACGATAGCCCGTTTCCTCTGCCAGTTCGCGCTTTGCCGTTTCCTCCGGTTTCTCACCCGGATCGATTTTGCCTGCGGGCACTTCGAGCATCACACGTTCTGCGGGTTTGCGGAACTGTCTGACCATCACCATTTTGCCTTCGTCGGTGAGCGCCGCCAGCACTGCGCCGCCGTTATGCTCAACGATTTCCCGATAAGAGGTCCCATGCAGCACCGTCACCTCATCTCTGCGAAGATTGAGGATCGTGCCTTCATAAATTCTTTCACTTTTTAAGGTCTTTTCTTCAAATATCATATGTGTTTTCCCGTTGTACTTTCTTTCGGACTGTCCTTGATACGTACTTTATACGTAATTCTTATCTTCCAGGAAGGTCTGGATCTTGCTTCGTGTTTTCATAACTGACCTGCCCGGCTCGCGAGAGTGTATCCCCTTGGCAACTGCGCCGCTGCCGCAGACATAACAGGCAATCGCTTTGCTGTAGGTCTCATGCTTGTTTTTCATCGAACGCAAATATCTGGCTGCGATTTCAATGCTGACATCCGCCTGATACAAATCACTCGCCTTGTATCCGTAGGCTTTGGCAAAGGACGAAGTGCACTGCATCATGCCCTTGTAGCCGTATTTGCTGCTTGCCTTGGCGCGGAAATTGCTTTCGCGCTGTGCCAGCGCCATCAAGACCTTCGGGTCAATCTTGTTTTTCTTGCCCGATTTGATGAAATAGCCCGCCAGCTTGGTCGACCAGCTCTTGCTGAGTTTCGGATTCTTACTGCGAATGTAAGCAGCAAGTCCTTTTTGGTATTTGGATACTTGTTTCGTCTTGGTTTCTTTTTTAACGTCAGCTTTCGCGTCGTCGCTTGTTTCTGTATTCTGCTGCGCGTCTTGCGCGTTTTCATCCTCTGTCTGCTCGTTTTCGTTCTCTGCAGGTGCAGGCGCTGCAGTCGGCTCTCCTGTCTGCACATTCTCACCGGAACCTGCAGGAAGCGCGCCGTCTGCGCCGTTCGCACGATCTGTGCTGCCTGCGCCATTGGTACTTTCTGTACCGTTTACACTGCCTGCTCCACCGCCGCCCGGCGCTGCAGCCGCAGCCTGCGCGACCGTCTCACCGCCCGGCTGTGCAGCGTGCGCAAAGGCAGTACTGCTCAGCGTGAACACCATCGTCAAAACCAATATCATTATTTTTTTACGCATACGCATTCCTTTCCAATCGCGTTTCAAACCGGCAGCTGCCGCCGCGCGATTTTCAAAACCTTTCGTACGGAAGGTTAAAAGAATTTATCATAAATACCGAAAGCAAAGATGAACAGCACGATCGTCGGCAGTCCATAGGTCAGATAGCCGCGCATCCAGTCGTGCACCTTCAGACCATGTCCGGTATTCACTTCTTTTTTATAATGCTCCCAGCCCCAGCCCCGGCGACTGACGCAGAAGAGCAGATAGACCAGAGAACCCAACGGCAGGAACAGGTTGCTGACCAAAAAGTCCTCAAAATCCAGCACCGCGCCGCCAAAGATCGCGAAGCCGTCCCAGCTCCAAACATTGTAGCCAAGAACGCAAGGCATGGACAGCAGGGTGATCAGTACGAAATTCACCAGGCTGGACTTCATCCGCGAGCAGCCTGTTAACTCCATACCGCAGCAAATGATATTTTCAAAAACAGCCAGTACCGTCGATAAGGCTGCAAAGGACATGAACAAGAAGAACAGACTGCCCCACAAGCGACCCATCGCCATATGTGCGAAGATATTCGGCAGGGTGATAAAAATCAAACTCGGTCCGGAGGTTTGATCCACGCCGTAGGTAAAGCATGCCGGGAAAATGATCAGACCCGCTGTGACCGCGACAAAGGTATCCAAAATCACAATGCGCACCGATTCGCCCAGCAGCGCATGCTCTTTGCCGATATAGCTGCCGAAGATGGACATCGCGCCGATCCCCAGGCTCAGGGTAAAGAACGCCTGATTCATCGCGCCGACCAGCGTATTGATGATGCCGACCTCTTTCATACGCGCGAAGTCAGGCACCAGATAGAATTTCAATCCTTCCGCAGCGCCCGGCATCGTCAGGCTGTTGACAGCCAACACTACCATGATGGCAAGCAGCGCGATCATCATCACCTTGGTGACCTTTTCCAGACCGTTCTGCAGACCTCTGGCACAGACGAAAATGCACAGGGCGACCACGAACACCATCCAGAACATCATCACCTTTGGATTCGCCAGCATTTCACCGAAACCGCCCGCGATCTGCTCTGCGTTTTGTCCTGCAAACTTTCCTGCCGCGGTCAGATAGAAATAGTGCAGCATCCAGCCTGCAACCGTCGTATAGAACATCATCAGCAGGTAGCAGCCGATTAAGGTGAAGTAGCCGTGCATATGCCATTTTTGTCCCGGCTTCTCCAGCGCCTGATAGGCTCTGACCGGACTCTTGCCGCTGCCGCGGCCGACCGCGAATTCCATGGTCATGATCGGCAGACCGAGGATGACCAAAAATAAAACGTAGCACAGCACAAAGGCACCTCCGCCCCCTTGCCCTGCCATATATGGAAATTTCCACACATTGCCGATGCCGATGGCACAGCCTGCTGAGAGCAGGATGAAACCCATTCTCGACTTTAGATTTTCTCTCTCCATGATTGCCTTCTCCTATTTGTCTTTGTGTATAACTATATAAGTTTATCATAGATTTCAAAGAAAATCCACAAAAAATTAAGCTTCTCCTTTTTTACCTCTCCTTTGCCTACTGTTCCTTTCCCCTTTCCGCTTTGCCTGCCATCTTATTTTTATACATATTTTTATCTGCCAGATTAAACAAATCCACAAAGGCACACTGCTTACAATCTCCGGAAAACGCCCAGCCGGATGCATAGCTTAACGCAACCCTGCCGTCTCCACGATGCGATGCATTCCATTGTTCGACGGTTTCGGCAAGCCTTGTTTGAAGCGCTTGCAGTTTCTCGTCTGAAGCATCGTAGATGACTGCCATAAATTCATCTCCGCCATACCTTCCGACAAAATCACTGCGCGGAATCGACGCTCTCAAAAGACGAGCAAAATTCAAAATGTACTGATCTCCGGACACATGCCCCTGTGTATCATTGACAAGCTTTAAGTCATTCAAATCATAAACGATCACTGCCGTCGGGTTTTGCAGCAGCTGTGCATCACCAAAAAATTTTTCGCAGCTGCCCTTGTTCGGCAATCCGGTATGCAGATCCAAATAGGCTTTCTTTTCTAATTGCTTATTCATCCTGCTGATTCTGACCGAAACCATCGTGCTCCGCACCATCATCAAAAGCAGCAGCAGCATATCAACGGCAGAGATGATTTCCAATGTTCGGATATGTTGTGCGATTTTCTCAGAGTAATGCTCGGCAGCCGAAACAGTCTGATCTGCCAGTTCAAAATAAGCTTCGCTCATCTCGATGATTTCCGTGTGCTCATATCCGTAACGTCTCACTTTTTCAATCTCTTTTTTTAATTCTTCCCAATATGCGATCTGCACATCTAAATGGTGCTGATATTCCTTATCTTGCAGGCTGACGAGTTGATTGCTGCCCTCTCCGGATTTGAGTTCGGTTAAAATACTGTCCAGACGCTCCGATAATGCATCGTTTTGATGTCCTGCAATTTCAAGCTTTACCTCTCTCTGCGTCGCACCTCTGACGATCCCCGCATAATTGATGACTCTTGCCGTTCCCTGCAGATAACTGATCTGCAGCATCATCAGGAATACCACGACAATCAAAATCAGCATCAATGCTCTTCTCGCGATCATGCTGACGATTTTCCATCTTGCACTTTGCTTTTCTCTCTCCATTATTTCTGTCTCCATATTCTCAAGGCGCCGATGCAGGCATGCTGACATCATCCCTACGGCATCGCCTGAACAATGCACGAACGGTTGCCTCTAATCATTTATACACCATAACGACGATTCTAAAAAGCAAGAATACAAAATATTACTGCAAACAGTCAAAAAAACAGCAGCCGATTACTCGGCTGCCAATCTGTCTCTTATCGCGGTTCCACAATCAGTTTGATGGCTGTTCGTTCCTCCCCCTCGATTTGAATATCGGTAAAGGCCGGTACGCAGACCAGATCAATGCCGCCGGGCGCGACGAAGCCCCGCGCAATCGCAACTGATTTGATGGCCTGGTTGAGCGCACCCGCGCCGATAGCCTGAATCTCTGCACCGCCCTTTTCTCTCATGACACCTGCCAGTGCACCTGCTACAGAATTCGGATTTGATTTTGCTGATACTTTTAAGATTTCCATGGTTGTTGTCCCTCCTATGATGGTTTCTTTTTCATTCGTGCATTGAATACACACTGCCTGCCGTCTGTGGCAGAACTGTTTACACAAGACATTATAAACGATTCTTTTTATGTTTTAGTAAGGTTTCGTTCTGCAAGTTCTTCTATTTTTCGCACAATAAACAAGATTTTTCACATTTTTTTCACATTTTTTTAAGAAAACACTTGCAATGTTCCCGAAAATTTTCTATAATAACATTGTGGTTATCCCCCCTGATAACCTCATAATCTCAAATCCAAAATACCCCTTTTGAACAAAGTAGACTGCTCCCCTGCAGTCTATTTTGTTTTCAAGACGCAAGATACATAAAATCTAGGATACACCCATCGGGGCACCCCCCTTTCCCCGATCAAAACGAAAGGAATGGATATAACGATGAAGCTTTATGAATACCGCCACCAAACATCTTATTTCTCCTCGCGCATTCTCGAACAATATTTTACGGGAATGCGGCTGGGCATCTTCGACATTGAAACGATGGGACTATCCCCGGACCGTGCCGCGTGCGTACTGGCCGGGCTGATGAAGGTCGCGCCGGACGGCAGCTGCGTGATGCGGCAGTACTTCGCTGAATCTGTACGCGAGGAAAAGCAGCTTCTGACTAAGCTCTTCACCGATTTGAACGGTTTTGACTATATCCTGACCTATAACGGCAAGCATTTTGATCTGCCGTTTATCACCAAACGCGCACAGCGGCTCGATCTTGCCGAGCGTCGCCTGCGTCCGTACAATTTAGATCTCTATCTCTGCCTGAACGGACACAGCGAGATCCGCAATCTCCTGCCGAGCCTCAAGCAAAAATCCGTGGAGGCCTATATGGGGCTGGCGCCGGGGCGCGGCGACGAGATCGACGGCAAAGAGAGCATTGCCCTCTACCGCGCCTTCGAAAGCGCCTTTGACGAGACAGAAAAAAACGAGCTGCGCCGCAAAATTTTACTGCACAATCACGACGATATCCTGCAGCTTTATAAGATTTTTCCGATCATCCTGCAGACGGATATCCACAAGGCTTTCTCCGCGCTTGGCTTTCCGGTCGCCGGGCAGAATGGCTGGCCGCAGCTCAATGTTTCGTTCTGCAAGGTCTCCGGCGGCGCACTGCTGATCTCCGGCAGCCACAGCGCGGAGCCGTTCCTGTTCTCGTCCTATCAGTCAGCAGCGCACCCCTATGACTGCCATTTCTACCTGGACGGCAGTTTCGAGCTTGCGCTGCCGCTGGAGCAGTTCAAAGACAATGCCTTTTTGAACGTCCGCGCCTGCTTTGCAGATGGCGAGGCTGTCTTTGCGTCCTATCCCGGCTATACCAACGGCTATCTGATTCTGACACAGGATCAGAAGCCAAATTATCTGGAGAGGAACATGCTCGCCCGTTTCATACTGCAAAAACTGATGGCAGACTTCCCACGTCGATAGGCGCTCACCCGCGCAAGCCCTGATTCTGCTACCTTACTTAAATTTTTTTGTATGAAATCAAAAAACTACTTGAAAAATCCTGCCGCCTGTAGTATACTCTTAGAAGTGATACGGCTCTATGGTCAAGTGGTTAAGACTCCGCCCTCTCACGGCGGCTACCCGGGTTCGAATCCCGGTAGAGTCACCATAAAAAGACATCTGTAAGAAACAGATGTCTTTTTTCTTGTGTGTGCACTTTTGTCCCTATGTGCACTTTTGCACCGGTTTTCATGAAAGTAAAAGCGCTGCCGCTCCGGTCGATGCATCCAATCAGCTGTGCGACAGCACCTTTGACGATCTTATTCGTTTCTCAGTTTATCCGCTGCCGGGGTATGACCCGCTTCCCAGAGACGCTCTGCGACCGGACCCCATGCTTTGGCGTATTCCGTACACTTGCTGCAGAGATGTTCACAGCTCTCCGGCGCCTCGAGGTCTGTGGACTTCGCACCGGTACGCTTGACGAGTTCCTGCAGGATCTCCGGATTTTCAAGCATCGGACATGGCTTGAGGAAATTGTCGTTAAACGGCTGCCCCTCCTTATATGCCATGAACAGCGGCTGCTGCAAGCATTCCAGCAGGGATTTTTCCTTGATATTCGCGTTGGAATAGTGAATGAACACGCAAGGCTCTACATCGCCGTTGGCATTGATGTGGCAGTAACGCTCACCGCCCGCCACGCAGCCATGTACAAATTCACCATCGTTCTGGAAATCGATGGCAAACAATTCTTTACCGCCCTCGATACCGCGAATCTCACGGATCTTATGATACATGTACTCTCTCTGCTCCGGACTTAAAAGCAAATCCGGACTTGCATTCACGCCGACCGGCATGTAATGGAAGAACCATGCGAACACGCAGCCCTTGTCGATCAGCATATCCAGGAATTCATCGCTGGTAACCGTCAAATAATTCTGGCTGGTATAGCAGATGGAAACACCAAACGGAATGTGATGTGCGTGCATCAGATCCATCGCTGCGAGCGCCTTTTGATAATGTCCCGCGCCTCTTCTGCCGTCATTGCTTTCTTCAAAGCCCTCAATGCTGACAGAAACGAAGAAGTTTCCAACTCTCAAAAGGTCCTGACAGAACTTCTCATCGATCAGCGTGCCGTTGGTGAACGCATGGAACGCCACGTCCTTATGCTTCTCGCAGAGACGGATGATATCATCCTTTCTAATCAGCGGTTCACCGCCTGTAAAAAGATAGGCGTAAATACCGAGTTCCTTGCCTTCGGTGATAATCTTATCCATCATTTCGTAGGAAAGATTCATTTTATTACCGTATTCCGCCGCCCAGCAGCCTGTGCAGTGCAGATTGCACGCGGTCGTCGGATCCATCAGAATGATCCATGGAATATTGCATCCGTATTTTTTCTTCATTTTCAGCGAGGTCTTGTAGCCCATGAACCCTGCTTCAAAGCCTGCGTTCAGCAGGAACGTTTTTAAGATATGCGGGTCGACCTCTCTGAGAATACGCTGTGTATAATGCGTCCATTTGCTGTCCGGATTCTTTGCAAGACTGCGGAGCATCTCGTAAGACGACGCCTCCCAATCATCCCCCATGATTTTTTCTACTTTGTCTACCAAAGGCAGCATCACTTCCGAAAGATCTTGTGTCTGGCTCTTTTTGATAATAGAGTCCAAAGTCATTTCAAATGCTTTTCTTTCTGCGATATGTGCGAAACTCTTTGCCATATAGATTCACCCTTTCTTCAATCATCATTGACTACCCTTTTGTTTCAGTTGTTTCAGTGGCATGTTTTTTATGTAGGAAATATCACGCGCGATATTTCCGGAATCACGACAAAAGCACCTTACGAAACGACCCTCATGCATGAGCGACATGCATGCATAGAAATCTCAGCTTTCGTTACGCGCTTTATCCGAACCCACTTTGAAGTTCAAGCCTACTCCACTTTATATTATAGTCAATTTCTTTGCGTCCATGCATAGGACAAATCCTCAA